>NZ_JACJEA010000065.1:0-2305 GCF_014163835.1 Pseudoalteromonas sp. SR43-5 | reverse complement strand
AAAGTATATGATAATCCTGACTTTAAGCTAGGTGCTGTTGATACAGTCAAGCTAAAAGGCGTGAGAGTTTTAGAGCATAACTTACCAATGGTGATGCTAGCGTTTGAAATGTTTAATGCTAATGAGATGATTAAGAAGTTTAAGGCAGGGGGCAATGTAGATGCTAAGCTGGTAGTCGAATCGCTAAATATTGTCTACAGCTTAGCAACACTATCAGTTGAAACTGCATCCTTTAGATTTCAGCAAGTAGCTAAGTTTTTACAGAAAGGTTTTATTTATAGAGGTAGATTTATTCTGGCTACTAAAATAGTTGGGGCGATAGGTATTATATTAACTTCAATTATTACAGCATTAGATGTTTATAAGTCTGTACAAAAAAATGATATGGATGCAGCTTTTTTTCATGCCTTAAGTGGAGCTGTCGCTGTAGCTGGTTTTATATATCTTGGTGCGGCATTGTTTACTACTCCTTTAGGGTGGGCAATAATCGCAGTCGGATTTATCATTGCAATTATTGCTATTTTAGTCACCGATAATGAATTAGAAACTTGGACTAAAAATGGCCCATTTGCAAAAGATGCAGATGACCGTTGCACTGGTAGTTATAAAAAATGGCACACGCAACCAAAAGAGTGTTATGCCGCATTAGTAGGCGCACTAATGAAACCAAGCGTTACGCTTGGGGTTAAACGATTAACCAGTACCCACTGTCAATTAACCATTGATATAGACGCACCAAACTTTGCGTTAGGGCAATCAGAGGTCTTTGTTCAAGTTTACCAGATTGAAGATGAGGGCATTTTACATTTTGAGCAAGAATTTCGACACGACCATAAAAATTGGCAAATAATCCAAAAAGAAAATACTGAATCAGGCGTTATAAGTGGGTTTCAATACATTGTTCCGATTTTATCAATGTGGCCATTAAACTTTGATGTTGATTGGCAAGTAAAAGTGCAATATAGCTTAGACAAGCATGTGACTTTGCCTTACGTTGATATAGATGAGCGTGATGAATGGGGTAAAGGTGAGCAACCAGACAAAGCATGGATAATAAAGGAAATAGAATATGCTTGAGCAATATGCTGACACGGCCTACAGAGGTAAGCAAGATACAAAATTTAGAAATGAAATAGTGACTGATGAACGTGACTCTACGTATTGCCGTTACCAAAGTAAGCAAGCTATTTACCCTAGGAAGGATCTAATCGGGTACTGCTTTGATAACAGTCAGAAAAGTTATTATAAAGGGAATATTAATGGTCAAACGGACTATGATCGTTCAATTTTAACTAAAGGAAAGAATAAGTTGACGTTGGCATTAATTTCAAATGCTACAAATATGATTGGTTTGATAAACTTTACTTGGGCTATGCTACATTTATTCTTTGTTTTTTTTATGTTTATCCTACCGTTATTTTCCCTTGCTTTGGGGGCATATGATCTTGCATTTGATTTCTTTATCATTCTTTCATGTTGCTGGGGAGTATCTAAGTTAATTAGCTTGCTAATTTGGCCATTTTTTCGTTTCAAATTTAATCTAGCCACAATTTTTAATCGGAAAACGGGTATGGTTGAAATACCGACTAAAGATGCAAAAAGTTTTGATACACTCCCTTTTGAAGAGTTCAATGCTCACTATAAGGTAGCCCATAATCCTAAAAGCGGTTTTGCTAACAGAGGCTTTACATTACTGCACTATAAGAAAAACATCCGTTATGAGCAAACTTATAGTAACCAAATAGCCTGCTCTTTTTTACATTGGGAATTACTACAAAGCTTTATGGATGCCACCCAACCTCTGGCTGACATCCCACAATTTGAATATTACCGAGAGTTTGATAAAACCACTGCTGAATTTGATAAAGTCAATGGTCGACCAAAGTACTTTTGGTATCGTGTTGATAAGTCATTTTTAAAAGAAATGTCTAAAGCGGATGATGAGTTGAGAAAAGAATTTAATGATGAAGAGCAGCTCAATAACTTATTGACGGGTAAACCTATTAAAAAGCTAACGCCACCGGATATATTTAAATTCCCATGGAAATATGCAGATAATATAAAAGCTGAAAGTGAAATTAAGTTTGGTAAAACGTTGTGGCAAAAATTTACTTCATTTTTAATGATTGATTTGTAGCTAATCAAAGAAATAAAAAGCAATAAACAAGACACCTAAAAAGCAATAAACAAGACACCCATCTTAATTTTGCAGTTTAGCAAACGTAGTACTAGGCTTTTGTCAGTATAAAAAACAAGCAGGGTGTCTTATGGCAATTGCAAGAAAGCGTCAAGTAAGTTTGGTTGA
>NZ_JACJEA010000064.1:0-2689 GCF_014163835.1 Pseudoalteromonas sp. SR43-5 | reverse complement strand
GGCTGTTAGAACTCAATCTGTACGAGTGCCCACACAGATGATTGCTTTATATTGTTAAAGAACGTTTTGAGTCGCTTTAGCGTCTCAAGGGATGCGAATAATACACCCTTTATTTTTCGAGTCAATACTTTGTTTTAAATTTTCTTTTGGAAGATTTAAAACCGAAGTTTTATTTAACTCTGTGAGTAGTTCGTGCCTTGCTATGCTTCGGCGTTTCCCGTCTCAGTGGGGTCGCATTATAGGGAGAACAGATTTTTACGCAAGTACTTTTTTAAAGAAAAAGTAAAAAAAGATGCTGTTCGGTCAGTATCTGAACTAAACCCCCTAAAACTGATAGTTTTGTAACCAAACGGTGCCTTTTATGGTACAAAAATGACCTTGCTGATACACTCAAAGCTAATAACTATTATCTAAAAGGTACTAAATATGGCAATCCGTTCTTATAAAGGTGTAACTCCTTCGTTTAATTCGTCTGTTTATATTGATGAGTCATCAGTTTTGGTTGGTGATATTACTTTAGGTGATAATAGTAGTGTTTGGCCTTTAGTAGCAGCCCGAGGCGATGTTAACTATATACGTATTGGTAAACGCTCCAATATACAAGATGGCAGTGTATTGCATTTATCTCGTGCAACTAAAAGCAATCCAGATGGTTATCCACTTATTATAGGTGACGATGTAACTGTAGGTCATAAGGTAATGCTGCACGGATGTATATTAGGAAACCGTATACTTGTAGGTATGGGCGCTATTATTATGGATAACGTGGTTGTTGAAGATGATGTAATTATAGGTGGCGGCTCTTTGGTACCACCAAACAAACGCTTAGAGTCTGGTTACTTATATGTAGGGAGTCCGGCTAAGCAAGCCCGCCCTCTAACGGAGCAAGAACTTGCCTTTTTAAAAATATCTGCCGATAACTATGTATCACTTAAAGATGAGTACTTAGCTGAAATAGCTAATTTAAGTTAATAAACTTACTTCAATTTGGCCTGCCGAGTTATAGCTCTCTTCTTCGATAAGCTCCTCGGCACGTTCTTCGTAATCAAAACGATACTTTTCAAAATACTCTGTTGCGTGACTTTCGTCTGTTAGTTTAAGTGTATTTACTTCTATTACACACTCCACCAGCATGCCACTAACTTGTGCAAAAAATACTAACTGATGATCGGGCTCTCTAAACTCTAGCCTATCTATAAATTGTATTGCCTGATTCATTTAAGCGTTCCTTGTTTGAGCGCATCAACGACGGGAAGTATTTTTGGCATTTTATTACGCCATACATAATATGCTTGAGCAGCTTGACCAACTAACATGCCACTGCCATCTAAAAGCTTAGCGTTAATATTATGCTGTGCAACCCAATTCATAAAAATGGTATTTTGCAGTGAATAAAACATGTCATAAGCGACTTCACAGTTAGTTATGTATTTTTTATCAAGTGCTGGAAGTTCGTTATTCATACTGCTAGAGGTAGAGTTTATAATTAGTGAGTAATCGCTTACTGGTAAATCATCAAAACCAAAGCCAGATACTGGTCCATATTGGGTAAACAGCTCTGCGAGTTCTTTGGCTTTTTGTGCTGTGCGATTAACTATTATTATTTCCTGAGGGTTATGCTCTAACAAAGGTAAAATAACCCCTCGAGCAGCACCGCCCGCACCTATGATTAAAATGCGTTTATTAGTTATGGCTACTTCATTAGCGAGTAAATCATTTACAAAGCCCACACCATCGGTGTTATCACCGAGTAATGAGCCATCATCTCGTTTTTTTAGTGTATTAACAGCCCCTACTATTTTGGCTAATGGGGTAAGCTCATCAGCCATTGCATAAGCTTGCTCTTTAAATGGCATTGTAACATTAGCACCCACACCGCCTTGCTCAAAAAAAGACAATACTGTTTTTTCAAAGTTATCGATAGGTGCTAATATTGCGCGATAGTCGATTTGCTCACCCAGTGATACAGCAAATTGTTTATGTATCGCGGGGGATTTTGAATGTTTAATTGGATTTCCAAAAACCGCATATTTGTCCATTTTAAAGCAACCTCTTTGCAGCTATAAACTGCCTATTAACAATGATAAGTAATATGATTAAACGACTTTTTTCTAAATCTAAGCCGGCTCCCGAGCAACAGGCTCCTACTCCTGAAAAAACACCGTATGAAATAATAGGTGGAGAGAAAGGGGCGCGAGCTATCTCCAATCGATTCTACGACATAATGGAGTCAGATGAATACGCTAAACCGTTATATGATATGCATCCTCTGCCATTAGATCGAATTCGCCAAGTATTTTTTGAATTTTTATCTGGTTGGTTAGGCGGGCCAAACCTATTTACTGAAAAACATGGCCAGCCAATGCTACGTAAAAGACATATGCCTTTTACTGTAGATAAAGCATTGCGCGATCAGTGGATGTACTGCATGAATAAAACGCTGGATATAGAAATAGACAATCCGTTGTTACGTGAAGGCTTAAAGCAATCATTCTCTCAACTAGCAACGCACATGATCAATCAGCATTAAATTTATATTTAGCCATAATGCAAAAAGGCGCTATGAGCTGTCTCTTGATCACAAGTCTGACTCAAGAGATTTTGCTAAATCGTAGCCTTCCAGGATGGCTTGTAACTTAAGCCATCCTTGCCATAACACTTTCACAGATGCACGCCCTGTGCGCTTGGT
>NZ_JACJEA010000063.1:0-3406 GCF_014163835.1 Pseudoalteromonas sp. SR43-5 | reverse complement strand
CTGAGTTGTTCGTGCCTCGCTATGCGTTGCTGTTTCCCGTCTCAGTGGGGTCGCATTATAGGGAGATCCGAAAACAGATCAACCCTTTTTTGAAGAAAACTTGAAATAATGTGCTGTTCGCTGAGAATTTGAGCTAAACACGTTAAAAATACAACATAACCATCAAATTATTAACAACTAACGGGGTTCAAACCTATTTTATATTAGAAGTAGAGTTAAACGATCTTCATATAGAGGCTTACACCCCAGATGATCAATACGATCGTTAATGAAAGTGTTACGGCTGCAGATCCCATATCTTTGGCCCTACCTGACAATACATGTAACTCTGTACTTACTCGATCTGTTAATGCTTCAATGGCGGAGTTTAGTAATTCAACTATTAATATAATAAGCAGTGAGCTAATTAGTATTGCCCAGTGTAATAGTGATGAAGCAAGCCAAAATGAAATAGGAAATAATATAAGGCTTAATAGTAGCTCTTGCCTAAATGCTGCTTCTTCTTTAAATGCTGCTTTAAAGCCAAGGTAAGAGCAATAGGTTGCTTTGAAAACACGCTTGAGGCCTAAGCCATTCGGTTTTAATATATCTTTCATTAATAAACTCTATGAATGAAGGTCAAAATAAAGCCCCGCACTGCGAGGCTTTTTATTTATGCTACGCCGTATTGATCACGGTAAGCTTTAACTGAGGCTAAATGCTCATCCATTGTGCCTTGGCTTTCAAGGTAACTGATAAGATCAGCTAATTTTACAATTGAAATCACTTTGGTATTAAAGTCACGCTCAACTTCTTGAATAGCTGATAATTCAGCTTTACCCTTTTCTTGGCGATCTAACGCAATTAAAACACCACTAAGGTCAGCACCATTTTGTGCAATGATTTCCATCGACTCACGAATCGCAGTACCTGCAGTAATTACATCGTCAACTAGCATAATTTTGCCATTGAGTTCTGAGCCTACTAATGTGCCGCCTTCACCGTGTGCTTTTTTCTCTTTACGATTAAAACAGTAAGGTACATCTTTATCATGATGATCCGCTAAGGCAACCGCTGTTGTTGTCGCTATTGGAATACCTTTGTACGCAGGACCAAATAATACATCGTACTCTATAGCAGAATCTTCGAGTGCCGATGCATAAAAGCGACCTAAACGCGCTAAGTCTCGACCAGTATTAAACAAACCAGCATTAAAAAAGTAAGGACTTGTGCGTCCAGACTTTAATGTAAACTCACCAAATTTTAACACCTGCTTCTCTAGAGCAAATTCTATAAACTCTTTTTGATAATCTTTCATATCTTGTGGCCTACCTATTTATGCTAATGCTTGCTTTTGTACGTCAATAATTTCGCGAATAGAATGTTTAGCTAAAGTAAGTAACTCATCTAGCTCATCAAACGAGAAAGGTTCGCCTTCAGCTGTACCTTGAATTTCAATAATTTTACCTGTTTCAGTTAAAATTACGTTCATATCAGTCTCTGCTGCTGAATCTTCAATGTATTCTAAATCGCTAATTGCTTGGCCTTTGTAAATACCAACTGAAATAGCTGCAATCATATGTTTAAGTGGGTTTGAATTAATCATACCTTTTGCACGCATATGTGTTAGTGCATCAACAAGTGCAACACATGCACCACTTATAGAAGCAGTACGTGTACCGCCGTCAGCTTGAATAACGTCACAGTCAATGGTAATTGTGTTTTCGCCAAGTGCTTTTAAGTCAACAGCAGCCCGAAGTGCACGTGCAATTAAGCGCTGAATTTCCATAGTACGACCGCCCTGCTTACCACGTGCAGCTTCTCGAGCATTACGCGTATGCGTTGCTCGCGGTAACATACCGTATTCAGCATTGATCCAACCTTTACCCTGACCTTTCATGAAACGAGGAACGCCCGATTCAACAGTAGCTGTACAAAGTACTTTGGTGTTACCAAACTCAACAAGTACTGAGCCTTCAGCATGCAAAGTATAATTACGTGTAAATGTAACAGGTCTAATTTGGTTAGGTGTTCTTTCGCTTGGACGCATTGACGATCCCCTTAATTCAGAATTTGCGACATTATAAGTGTATGTGGGTATAGATACCATGTTGATTTAAATAAATAGCTGTATGCAAAATATTCAGTGTATTAAATTTTCCCTAGAGCTTAAGCAGTGTTACGGTATAATCATCATAATATTGTATTTATAAATTTAGGAAAATATCCATGATCCACAGTATGACAGCTTATGCGCGTCGCGAAATAAAAGGCGATTGGGGTACTGGCACTTGGGAAGTTCGCTCAGTAAACCAGCGTTACCTTGAAACATTTATACGCGCACCAGAGCAATTTCGTGGCATGGAGCCAGTTATTCGTGAGCGTTTACGCAAACACTTACAACGCGGTAAAGTTGAGGTCTTTTTAAAGTTTGTGGCAAATCCTGCCCACGTTGGCGAGCTATCAATTAACCAAGCACTTGCTGAACAACTAATAAATAGCGCTAAATGGGTTCAACAACAAAGTAATGGCGATATTAACCCTGTTGATATATTACGTTGGCCTGGCGTTATGGAAGCACAGGAGCTTGATATGGATAGCGTTAATACAGCATTAATAGCTGGTCTTGATCAAGTAATCGAAGATTTTAAATCTGCACGTGGCGATGAAGGTGCAAACCTTGAAGAAATGATAGCAATACGCCTTGATGCAATTCTAGAGCAAGTAGAAATTGTAGAAACGCATATGCCTGAGATTGCTAAATGGCAGCGTGAAAAACTTGCTCAAAAGCTAGAAGACTTAGCAGCAAACATTGACGAGTCACGCCTTGAACAAGAACTTATTTATCTTGCTCAAAAACAAGATGTAGCTGAAGAACTAGATCGCTTAAAGTCTCACGTTAAAGAAACTAAAAAAATCCTTAAAAAAGGAGGCGCATGTGGCCGCCGCTTAGATTTTATGATGCAAGAATTTAATCGTGAAGCTAACACGCTAGCGTCTAAGTCTATCAATAGTGACATCACTACTGCAGCCGTAGAGCTAAAAGTACTAATTGAACAAATGAGAGAACAGATCCAAAATATTGAATAGTTTTCAGCTAAGTATGGCACATTCATAACTTATCAAAACCCGAGCTTAGCTCGGGTTTTTAGTAATACCACTAATGATACTTTGAGTATTGTTACCAAGTATCTTCACCTAAGGTTAAAGCGGCATCTTAAATCGTACTTTATTTTAGACATTAAAAAGCCCGAGACTAAGCTCGGGCTTTTTGGTAATAATTAGCTAGGCTAATAATTACGCTACGATAGTTGCTACAACACCAGCACCTACAGTACGACCACCTTCACGGATAGCAAAACGAAGACCTTCATCCATCGCGATTGGTGCGATTAGAGTTACTGTCATCTTGATGTTATCACCAGGC
>NZ_JACJEA010000062.1:0-3456 GCF_014163835.1 Pseudoalteromonas sp. SR43-5 | reverse complement strand
TCAACCAAACTTACTTGACGCTTTCTTGCAATTGCCATAAGACACCCTGCTTGTTTTTTATACTGACAAAAGCCTAGTACTACGTTTGCTAAACTGCAAAATTAAGATGGGTGTCTTGTTTATTGTTTGTTGTGCTAAACTGCAAAATTAAGATGGGTGTCTTGTTTATTGTTTCTCCATATAAAATTATCTTTTTAAATAAATTACTCAGGGTATCCCACACGTTAATTGCATAAATAAACGTTTCGCTTTGTATTTCCAATTAAGTGTTTGTTTTCGCTCAGGCTCAGGCGTCCACCGTTGCCATGGTTTGGTTATTTCGGGTTCTGGCTCGTCGCTGTACCAATCTATTTTGAATGCCTCAGCATAGAGCTCATCATATATTTCGGTTTGTTGTGCAAAACTCATGTCACGCCAGTAAACCTCAGGGCGATTGTTGTGCCTATCAAACTCAGCGGTAATTGAATCTAGGTGCCTGTAACCCTCATATTCAGGTATATCAGGTAATGGCTTGGTGTTATCCATAAAGCGCACTAGGCGCTCCCAAAATAACAAACAATAAATTGGGTTTTGTGCTAACTCTGTCACTACAATAGTCATTTTTGTTTGTGGGTATTTATCTATGTTTTTATGGGAGAGTCTTGGAAAAATGCTCGCGAGCCCGACTGTGAGGTGCTTTCGTTTATTAATGAGCACTGCATATCTCGCCAATCAAAGCAGCAATTACCAAATTCATCGCGCTCGTCACAACCAGGAATATCAAAGGTGTAACCGACTTTACCTGTTTGACGATCAAAATACGCTAACTTAGGAGGCGCCATCCGATCCCAGAGTGGTTGGAGATTTAAAAATATAAGGTTCCCTATAAGCACCAAGGATAATAGAGTCAGCGGGTAAGGCTCTGAGCCAAATGGAATCCACCATAATGTAAATAACCCTATAAAAGAACTACCTGTGAACCCTAAAAACATGGGACCATTACCGCATGAATGGACTTGAAAGCGCTGGGGATTACTACTAAAAACTGATTTATCATCATATAACCAATTAGCTAAAAAGCATAACCCATTAAACATTTTCCGCAGATACAGCGTATCGCCTTCTTCATAGAATTGATTGAAAATTGTTTTTTTAGGTAATGGGCCACCTAAGTACTTAAATATACCCATACTATTTTAACTAAATAACCTAGGAAGCACTTATGCTACCTAGGTTTAAATTCCTTTTATGATTGTTAAAGAACTACGGTTAGTTAATCGATTTGAAATCCTGGTTCTTCATGGAAAATAGAAAGCTGTTTTTAATGTGTTTTCCACAGTTTACAAATCTATCATCAAAAATGATGTAAATTTTTGCCACAAGGTTTTCCCAAACTTAATTTCACTCTCAGGCTTGATGTTATCTGCGTATTTCCATGGAAATTTAAATATATCCGGTGGCGTTAACTTTTTAATAGGTTTACCCGCCAATAGATTATCGAGCTGCTCTTCGTCATTAAATTCTTTTCTAAGCTCATCATCAGCTTGATTCATTTTCTTTAAAAATGACTTATCTACTCGATACCAAAAGTACTTAGGGCGACCATTCGCTTTATCAAATTCAGCGGTCGTTTTATCAAACTCTCGGTAATACTCAAATTGTGGGATATCAGCCAGAGGTTGGGTTACATCCATAAAGTTTTGTAATAATTCCCAATGGATTAATGCTGGAGTAATTTGATTTGCATACGTTTTTTCATACCTCATACTATATTTATAGTGTAGCAATGAAAAACCACGATAAGGATAACCACTTTGAGGGTTGTTCTGTACTTTGTAATGGGCATTGAATTCTTCAAATGGTGCAATCTCAAGGTCTTTCGCATTTTGGCTAGGAACTTCAACTGTTCCATTTAAACGATTAAATTTGATGGTAAAATTATATTTAAAACGAAAAAATGGGAGTACTATCAAACTTATTACTTTTGAGCTAAACCAAATAATCACTAAAACCCAAAAAAAATCAAGAGCAAGACTGGTTGCACCTAAAGCAAATGTTATTGAAGGGATAAAAATAATAAACCACAAATTAATAAAGTGCAGTACAACCCAAGAAGAAATTATAAAATCAATAAAATTAGCAGGAATAGTATTCATTGCCAGTTTTAACTTTTTATCTATTTCGAAAAGTGATCTGCAATCTTCGGCGCTTCCATTTAAATTATCCTTGTAAAATAAGGTTTGAGAACTATCAAAGCAATGGCCAAATACGCTGCAGCCTCTTGGATACATAACTTGTTTACTCTGATAACGACAGTAAGCAGATTCGCGTTCATCAGTTGCTATTTCATCTCTAAATTTTGTATTTTGCTTACCTCTGTAAACAGTTTCAGCATACTCTTCAAGCATATTTTATTTCCTTTATTATCCATGCTTTATCTGGTTGCTCACCTTTATCCCAATCATTTCGCTCATCAATATCCACATAAGGCAAGGTCACATTTTTATCTAACCGATACTGTACTTTCACTTGCCAATCAACGTCAAAGTTTAATGGCCACATTGATAAAATCGGGACAATATACTGAAATCCATTTATCGCCCCTGATTCAGTGCTCTCTTTTTGGACTATTTGCCAGTTTTTATGATCGTGTCGAAATTCTTGCTCAAAATGTAAAACTCCCTCATCTTCTATCTGATAAACTTGAACGAATACCTCTGACTGCCCTAACGCAAAGTTTGGTGTGTCTATATCAATGGTTAATTGGCAATGGGTGTCGGTGAGTTTATTTACACCTAATGTGACATTTGGGTTCATCAATGTGCCTACTAATGCGGCATAGCATTCTTTAGGGTTTATTGCCCACTTTTCATAGCTACCAGCACAGCGATCGTCTTCATCTTGTGCAAAGGGGCCATTCTTTGCCCAAGTTTCTAACTCATTATCCGTTACCAAAATAGCTATGATTGCAATTAGCAATCCTATAGCGATTATTGCCCAACCTAGAGGTGTAGTGAACAAAGCCGCACCAATATGCATAAAACCAGCTATAGCGACAGCCCCACCTAAAGCGTGAAAAAATGCCGCATCCATATCATTTTTTTGGAAGGACTTATAGACATCATATGAAGTAATTACTAAAGCCAATGTAAGCCCAGCTCTTGCCAAAACTTTTGAAAGCTGAAAAGTGCTAGTTCTAATTCTAATATCTTTTATTAAAAAATCAGAAACTGAAGTAACCCTAATAGAAACAACCTCAAGCGATAAAGTCGCAAGACTAAAGATAAGGTTTATCGAATCAAGGGCAAACTTAGCATCTACCTTGTCTCCTGCATTAAATTTTTTAATCATTTCATTAGCATTAAACATTTCAAACGCTAGCATCACCATTGGTAAGTTATGCTCTAAAACTCTCACGCCTTTTAGCTTGACTGTATCAACAGCACCTAGCTTAAAGTCAGGATTATCATATACTTT
>NZ_JACJEA010000061.1:0-4459 GCF_014163835.1 Pseudoalteromonas sp. SR43-5 | reverse complement strand
AAAATAATAAATATATAAATACTTATAAATACCCTGTTAATAACGGGGGTAACTTGAATTTGCTATATTAAATATTTAATAGATATCTTTTTAATATTAATTAAATATTTATTTTGTGTTTTTAACACGATTTGTGTTTACACGGTAATCATAAAGCCCTATACTGGCTTTGCGGTTTGGGATTGGCTCAAACCATACAGTAAGGTGTTAAAATGCAAAACTTCAATACAATCACTCAGTCGGTTTACTCAGTTAACAATCAAACTAACCTTGAAGAACATAAAGAGGCTTACAACCTAACAAGCGATGCATGGGCAGGTTTTAAGCAGTGGAACGAGGCTGGCCGCAAAGTATCTAAAGGCGCAAAAGGCTGTAAAATATTTATGGTATGTGATAAAAAAATCACAACTAAATCAGGTGTTGAAGATACCAAAAAAGTGCTTAAAGCCTTATACGTTTTTAATATTGAACACACCGAAGAAATTAAATAATTAAACAAGGGGGCCACGCGCCCCCAATCGAGGTTTTATGTATTTTTCAGTAAACACCCTAACCCAAAAAATTGCAGCGCATAAAAATTTAGGCTCTGCAGCTCGTCATGCACTTAGCGAACTGGGCGAACCTAGCAAGGCGGTTGATCCAATAGCGGTATTTAATGCGGTTAATACAAACAATACCTTTATTTTGCAAAATGCATCTGATGCGTTCGAGGCTATTAGCGAAAGCGACGACACCGCCGCGCAAGAACTGGCAGCCAGTTACAAGCAGGCTATAGATGATTTTTATAAGGAGCAATAAAACAAAATTGACAAGCACCCTTTTTCAGCGATATATTAAAAAGGTACTGGCAAAATCCAGTATCGGGATTAGTACCCCGCAATGATAAAGGTGGCATTGTCACCAGCTTTTATGCTGGTTTTTTAATGTCTGCTGTTTAGCACTCCATATATTATGGCAAGCTGGGCGGGGCCACTTCGGTGGGCCGTTTTACCTTTATCGCGGTTGTACTAACCTCGCTTTAGCTTGCCACCCAAAACTTAGTACTTTTGCGTGGCTTAAATAACATTTAAGAAAAAGGTAAAAGTATGACTATTCAATTAATCCCAAATCACGCGATCACTGCAACTGATACAAAGCTTGTAACCACGTCCTTAAAAATCTCAGAGGCATTTCAAAAACGCCACACACACGTTATTGAAAAAATAAAAAACTTAGAATGCAGTAAGGCATTTAGGTCTGCCAACTTTTCGGCACACCCCCACAAGAACGAACAAAACGGCGAAATATACACGGTTTGGCACATTACAAAAGACGGCTTTATGTTTTTGGTTATGGGCTTTACTGGTAAAAAAGCAGCGCAAATTAAAGAGGCGTACATAAACGCATTTAATGCCATGGCCGATAAGTTAAGCGAATTACAATACGGTACATTAAGCGCCGCCCAACAACGCCAAATACAAACCAAAATTAGCACACTGGTAAACAGCCAACCGCGCGAACTGCACCAAAGTTTATACAACACGCTATACAATAAATTAAAAAGCCACTTTAACGTGACCAAGTACGAGCAAATACCCGCCCACTTATTTAACCAAGCGCTAGCGATTGTGGATCAATTTAAGTTAGCCTCCCCGCAATACGACGCGGTAATTATTGATTTACCTAAATCGGGCATAATAAAAGCAACTCAAGTTAGCGCCTTTAATTATAGCGATACCTTATTGCCAACCCCAATGGCCGCATTGCTTAACCAGCTTATGCAAGCCGAGGCGCAAAACAAACCGGTACTGGTAAGTAATGTACGCACAGCCGCTAAAGACCTAGACGGCCTATTAGGTTTATTGCAGCAATATAATATGATGTTTAAACAAATAACTGCACTAACCGAACCCGCCCGCCATATTTAAGGCAATAAAAAACCCCGCCTAAGTGCGGGGTTTTTGTTTTATTAATTAATTTAATTAACGTTAATGCCTGGCATAGCGCCCTCGGTAAAGGTGTAATTTGTAACAACATCGTCTGTTAGCAATACATCTAATACTTTTTGTGTACCGCTTGATTCTATTTTGGCGGTAAATAAATAAGACTGCGCTTTAGCTGTGCCCTCGTTATAAATATACATCCATTTTGTTTGGGTAGCGCTTAATACATACTTTGAATAAGGCTGCCCAAATAATGCCGTTAATTGCTCGGCTGTTGTTTCGCCTTTAGTAATTTGTTTTATATTTTCAGTGGCAAAATTATTCCCTACTGTATAACTCGACTTAGCACACCCACTTAAACCAAGAGCAATAACCGCTACTGTTAATAGTGTTTTAAACATACCTGTTCCTTTTTTGTTTTAAATAAATAGCAAAAATATAATACCTTAATTTTAGGCATTAAAAACCCCGCATAAATGCAGGGATATTTAAGTAATATTTAATAAATATTTTTTTAATGTTTATTCTGGGTTTTGCTGCATTTTATCAAGGCTTTCAAGCGCAAGCCCCAGCGCTTTATCTATGGCTTGCCCCTCGTTTTTAACATCACTAAAGTGCGCCTTAATGCGTAACAGACCCGCTTTTGTTTCGGGCTTTATATACGTGTCAACCCGCTTGTTTTCATTTAACTGTTTTTTATGGTGCGTTTTGCGCGCAAGGGCAACGGCTTTTTTTCTGTCGTTGGGTGTATTTGTCATGGTGCTGTTTTCGCTATTCAATTTTTAATTATCCTACTTATATTTGCTTATCGCGTAAATTAACACGAATCATGTTTACACGGTAATAAATAACAGTAATAATGTTGTTTACACGGTAATTATTTAGGCGCAAGTATGTTACACCAAAATGAAATAGCAGTTGATAATTTTGCAGGGGGCGGCGGGGCAAGTACGGGCCTTGAAATGGCGTTAGGCCGTAGTGTTGATATAGCAATTAACCACGACCCCGCCGCCATCGATATGCACAAGGTTAACCACCCAAACACAACCCATTATTGCGAATCAGTGTGGGACGTTGATCCGGTGGCCGCATGTGCAGGCCGCCCCGTTGGTTTGGCGTGGTTTAGCCCTGACTGTAAGCACTTTAGCCGCGCAAAAGGCGCAACCCCAGTTAATAAAGAAATACGCGGGCTTGCTTGGGTGGCGGTTCGTTGGGCTATGTCGGTGCCGGTGCGGGTTTTTATGCTTGAAAATGTAAGCGAGTTTTTATCGTGGGGGCCGGTGGTGTATATAAACGATCAGCCGCGCCCATGCCCAGCCCGTAAAGGTGAAACATTCGACGGTTTTATAAAAGCATTAACAACAGGGCTAAAACCCACACACCCTACATGGCTTGAGGCTGTTAGGGCGCTTAACATTGAATTTAACTTAGTTGAAAAGTATAAATTATTTAAAGGGCTTGGTTACTGCATTGAACACAAGATTTTAAAAATGTCTGATTATGGTGTACCAACAAGCCGCGCCCGTTTATTCATAGTGGCCCGTAATGATGGCGCGCCGATAAGCTGGCCAACACCCACCCACGGCAACCCTGAAAGCGGATTAATTAAAGTAAAAACAGCCGCCGATATTATTGATTGGTCTATACCGGTTAAATCTATTTTTAATCGCCCGAGACCAATAGCCGAAAAAACCTTAATACGTATTGCTAAAGGGATTGAAAAAGAAATAATAAACAACCCCGATCCGTTTATTGTTCCTCGCGAACATGTAGCCCCTTTTATTACCGAACACGCTAACGGCTCAAATCAACGTAATATGGCATTAAACGAGCCATTACGTACATTGTGCGCGCAAGTTAAAGGCGGTCACTTTGCATTAGTTACCAGTCATATAATAAAGTTTCGCGGTGACAATACCGGCCATAAAACCAACGAGCCTTTACATACTATTTCAGCCGGTGGGAATCACCTTGGCGAAGTGCAAACATTTTTAATTAAATACTTTGGTACATCAAACGCCCAAAGCGCCCTTGAACCACTGGGCACCATAACCACAAAAGACCGTTACGGCGTGGTGATGATCAGAGGGTCAAAATATCAAATAGTTGATATTGGCATGCGTATGCTTTACCCGCACGAACTGTACGCGGCCATGGGGTTTCCTGCGTCCTACAAAATAGCCTTTAACAGTGAGGGCAAAAAAAACACTAAGCAAAACCAAGTGGCCCGTTGTGGTAACGCAGTGTGCCCACCTGCAGCGGCGGCCCTTGTTACAGCTAACTTAACACTGTCTAAAAAACAGGTTGCCGCATGAATAGAGCCATTTTTAACACCATGGGGCACCACGCGCACATGTACGTAATGTATAAGGGTGCAAAGCACTATGTGATTGCCTCAAATTTAAATGAAGGATTATTTGCACTAATCGACAGTAAAACAGATACCCCGCCGGAGCTTTGGCAGTGGGTGCGCTGCGAAAGTGTGGAGCTAATAAAAACGGGGGTGGTACTTGGCTTTACTCGCTAACGAATTGCAA
>NZ_JACJEA010000060.1:0-4671 GCF_014163835.1 Pseudoalteromonas sp. SR43-5 | reverse complement strand
CCAGAAATGCTTGATATGCCATTTTACCACCCAGTAATTGAAGAAGGGTTACGCACCGCTCTTCGCGACTTAAACGCCAAACTTAAATTTGGCCCAGACATTGTAAATTCATGTATGGAATGTGGCCCAGGCGCATAGCCTATTTACCACACATACAAACTTGCTAAGCAAAAGCCAAAACATCTGTTTTGGCTTTTTTATGTATTTTTTTAAGCTGACCTCTCAAAAAAATTTAGTTGTTACACTTAATTGTTAATCGAACCAAAAAAGATAAAAACATCACCTAGTTCTAGCGCAATTTTCTTAACGTTAGATAGACTCTCTATATAAGCAGATTTGTATTATTTAATAAAGTTATCTCTGAGTAACGACACTACTTCGTTAGTACGACCATTTAGTACTGCTTTAAGGCCAAATAAAGCCGTAGAGGCTACCTGCCCTGCTTCTATTTTAGGCGGCATGACTAACTCCATTCTATTTACTTTTACTTCTAATAAAGCCGGTCCTTTTGCATCTAGCCATGCGCGCATCGTTGAAGGCAGTTCATCAGGGTCTGATACTTGCCAACTGTGCAAGCCAATTTGCTGTGCTAATAGAGCAAAATTAGGGTTCGAGAGACCTGTGTAACTATCAAGTAAGCCTTCTACCCTTTGCTCCATTTCTACAAAGCCGAGTGAGTCATTGTTAAAAATTAAAATTTTAACTGCTATTTTCTCTTGCACTAAGGTAAGTAAATCTCCCAATAACATGGTGATCCCGCCATCGCCACACATTGCTATTACTTGCCTATCAGGATATGCATTTGCAATTCCTAATGCCTGAGGATACGCATTTGCCATAGTACCATGCAATAAACTGGCTAAAAAACGGCGCTCTCCTGTAGCCTTTAAATGCCTTAATAACCAAACCATTGGACTTCCTCCATCGGCGGTAAAAATAGCATTATCAGTGGCCTGTTCACTGAGTAGCTGCGCCAGGTACTGCGGGTGAATAAGGTCAGAGTCGTGTTTTGCCTTTTTATTGTAGCCCTGAGTGTCTTTTTTCCACTGCTCAAGCGATTCATTCAAATGTCTATTATCTGATTTTTGTTCAAGTAGTGGGGTTAACGCAGCTAAAGTATCTTTAACATCGCCCACTAAACCAAGTTCGATAGGCGAACGGCGCCCTAAATGGTTAGCCTCTTTATTGATTTGCACAATACGGGCTTTTTCAGGGTAAAATTGGGTATAGGCAAAGTCAGAACCTAAGCAAATTAACAAATCGCAATCGCTCATTGCTTGCACTCCTGCAAGATTTCCTAAAATCCCTGTCATACCAATGTTAAAAGGGTTATTAGGCTCTACAAATTCTTTTGCTCGCGAACTATGAGCTATCGGAGCGTTTAACTTTTTTGCCAAAGTAATAAGTTGATCATGCGCCTTTCGGGCGCCAATACCTGCGTAAATGGTAATGCGCTTTGCATCGAGAATCATACCAGCAAGCTTTTTGAGTTCGTCGTCACTTGGACGAATAACCGGTTGAGGCTGGTGAACCGACCAAGGCAAATCATCATCTATTTTCTCCTTAAATACATCGCCATTAACTACAACCACCGCCACCCCCTTGTGTGCCAATGCCGCTTGAGCTGCCTGGGTTACGATACGCCGAGCTTGATCTGGGTGGCTAATACGCTTACAAAATACAGAGCACTGCTCGTAAATTTTGGTTTGGTCCAACTCTTGTGGAAAATCCATTCCTTCCTCCGCCCTATCAATGTTGGAGGCTATTAAAACAACAGGGGCACCATTACGGTGGCTTTCAAAAATACCATTTACAAAATGTAAGCTGCCAGGTCCACACGTTCCAGCACAAACAGCAAGCTGCTCTGTCATATAAGCTTCTGCACCGGCGGCAAAGCCACCTACTTCTTCATGACGTACATTGACCCACTTTAAATCGGTGTGCCTAATCGCATCAGTAAAATGATTTATTGTGTCGCCAACAATACCATAACAACGTTTTGCTCCCGCTTGTACGAGAGTGTCTGCTATAACGTGTGAAACTGTTGTACTCATTAGTAATGTCCTCTTTTATGTGCTAATAACGTTGTTCCCATTGCATCGGTTAAATTTTTAATTGGCTTAAATGTATCTTTAGAAGCAGCTTCCCACCAATCGCAATACGCTGTATCGCCAGGGGTATCAAGCAAACTGTTAGGAGGTAAAAATGGATGGACTTCCATAATTGACTTAGATTGTGCTGCATCTATGCGCGTTATAATTTGATGGGGATCTAACTCACTAGGATGAACGCCACCGCAGGAGCCCACAATTTCACCTAATGCAGCTAACGTTTTAGAATGAAACAGCGCTGCTCTTTGTGATTGTATTTCTATATCTAACGAGCGTTGGCGCTGTGGATCTTGGGTGGTGATCCCCGTAGGGCACGTCCCTTTGTCACAACGCTTAGCTTGCACACAACCAATGGAAAACATAAACGCACGCGCGGCATTACACCAATCAGCGCCTAAAGCAATATGCTTAGCCATACCCATACCATTATAAATTTTACCACTGGCACCGAGCTTTATATGCTTCCTTAACCCCGTACCCACTAACATATTTTGCATCATTACTAAACCATCCTCTAAAGGCATACCAACCCAATCCGACAATTCATTAGGTGCAGCGCCCGTACCGCCTTCTGCGCCATCGACCACAATAAAATCAGGGTAAATTTCAGTGCTAAGCATAGCTTTACCCAACGCCATAACCTCGTGGGGCATACCAACGCACAGCTTTAACCCTACTGGCTTACCGCCAGAAAGCTCACGCATATGTTGTGCAAATTCAAGTAGTTCAACGGGTGTTGAAAAAGCAGAGTGCCCAGCGGGCGACAAACAATCTTCATGAGCGGGAACTTTACGGGTGCGGGCTATTTCTTCAGTTACCTTAGAGCCTGGTAACAAGCCACCATGGCCTGGTTTAGCACCTTGACTGAGTTTTATTTCAGTCATTTTTACTTGTTCACTTTGTGCAGTATCAGCAAACTGCTTTGGATCAAAATTGCCGTGCTCGTCGCGACAACCAAAGTAGCCAGTGCCTAACTCCCATACAATGTCGCCACCATGCTTTTTATGATACTCACTAAGCCCTCCTTCCCCGGTATCATGATAAAAGTCACCTATTTTAGCGCCTTTATTTAATGCCTCAACTGCTCTACCCGATAATGCGCCGAAGCTCATTGCCGATATATTTAATAAGGATGCTTCATAAGGTTGGCTAGATTGCTCATTACCAATAGTTACCCTTGGCTTAGTATCTGGCTGAGATTTAGGTGCCATAGAGTGGCAAACCCACGTATAACCATCTTCTTTTACGTTGCGTTCTGTACCTAAAGGCCGCGTATCACTTTTACCTTGCGAGCGAGCATAAATAAGATTACGCGCTTCAAAACTGTAAGGTGTACCTTCTAAATCATCCTCCACAATGTATTGGCGTAAAAATGGTCGTAAGTCGTAAAATATGTGCCTTATCCATGCTATTACCGGATAATTTCTAAGCAACGTGCTACTAGTTTGCAACCTGTCTTTAATGCCTAGTGCCACAAAAAAACCAGCAATAATGATGACGAATATTGAGAGGTAATTATAAGGATTTAAAAACAGAACTAGCACTAACACAATCAATGCACTGATCGGTAAAAAAGCGCGCATTAATAAATGAAAAAAAGAAGCCATTTGTTTCATTATCGTATTTCCCTTTCTTTTGAGTGAGCAAAAGCAAGGTGAAAGCATATACTAACCCAAGCTCGAGCAATTAATAATCTACTCTAGGGACACACTATAATAAGCAAACTGAACAAAAACTGATGAAAGAGACTAAAAAAGGAACAAACAAAATGGGCTACGCTCAATCAACTAATAGCAATTGCATTAAATAAGTGATCTATTATAGCGCTAAGAAAATAGCACAATGACAAGGCAAAATTGTGATGTATAAAGTCAAAATTTGATGATCATATACAAAGCTCCTAGAGTTTTTCGATATAGTTGTGTTGACCAAGACATAAACGTTATCAGAGGAGCTTAGTATAAAACTATATGGTGGGGTGGAGTTGACTTGCATTCAAATAATAGTGTAATTCCTATCATTAATGAACAGGGTGAAACGCTTAACTGCAATCGTTTAAATAATGACATCTCTGTCATTTTATCTTTTTAGCCCCTTATAAATACAAGCTAGCAGGACTTGTTGTTGAATCAACATTTAATTTGTATTGGTTAGTTGATGCATTAATAGCTGCAAAGTTTAAACTTCACTTAGCGAATCCAGCTGCAACCCAGCAATACTCTGGTTAAAAATATACCAACGAGCATAGTGATGCACGCCGGTTAGCTGAAATGCTAAGTCTAGATATACTCTCTGGAGGCTATATTTATCCCCGAGAACTCAGGGCTGTTCGAGATTTAATACACAAACAAATGGACATTGTTCAACAGTCCACTAAAAACTTATTATCGGTGTAAAGTTGTTATATGCGTCATCTTGGTTATAAGCTCGGTAGCAACAAAATGACCGTACCAGAAATGCTTGATATGCCATTTTACCACCCAGTAATTGAAGAAGGGTTACGCACCGCTCTTCGCGACTTAAACGCCAAACTTAAATTTGGCCCAGACATTGTAAATTC
>NZ_JACJEA010000005.1:0-166713 GCF_014163835.1 Pseudoalteromonas sp. SR43-5 | reverse complement strand
GTTGATTTAGCCTCAGTAAGCGCATTTTCAATTTCTTCTTCCGGCAGTACTTTACCTGTGCCTATTTTAATTAGTAAGTGATCATATAAAAAAATAGCTTTTTTAGTCACGCTGCTGGTTGTAAAACCATCTGCATATTCACGTAATTTACTTATTATTGAGTCATCACCAAACAACAAAGCAACATTTAACTCACCTTGAATTGTCCATTCGTTGTTGTGTCCTTTTAATTCAGGATCAAAGCCTGTTAAATACGCGAATTGCGCTGCTTTTTTTAAATAAAGCTTTGTTTCATTATAGTTTTCTAAGACGTAATGAGCATAAGCTAGATCTTGATATTTATAAGAAAGGATCCGTGCTGCATTTACTTTTACTTCATAATCTACTGTTGAATCTTTAATATGTTTAAGCCTGATTTCTATCGTAATAGGTGCTTTTTTAAAAAGTTTTTCAAATTTAAAATCATAATTATTAAGTCTTAACATTCTTTTTTTCCTTTGGAAGAGTTTGAAGTTTACCGCCAGTAATGTTGCCGTCAACCTCGACAGCTTCAATAACAAGTTTGGTCACTTTTGGCTCTTCGTTTTCAATAGCATCTAAAATATCTTCGCCCAATTGATTCTTTTCTTTGTATTTTTTAGAGTTCTCCATCGATTCTAAGCTTTTATTAACCCAAGGGTCTGTCATCTGGTCGCCTTTTTTTGCACCAGTTAACAATTTAGCACCAGGGCCTTTAGCTTCAACAACAAAGTACTCTATGACTTTGTCATTTTCATCTCGCTTAGCCCATATCTGATCGACTCCTGGAACCGGGCCAAAGCCCATTTCCATTTTTGCTGGAGGAGGAGGGTCTGAAAACTCTTTTTCCATATACATGGAAGCACCAAGTTCACCTTTAGTCTCTAAAGCTATAGCTTAAAAAAAACACCTTATCTCCGTGCTTATAAGGTGGCCGAATTTTCTAATTTATTAATTAGCGTATAAATACCTAAACTTTCAGTTTTTACTACTAGAGTAATTTGTTGTATTAACATGCTAAAACTGTCGTATTCAAAATTGGTATTATGCCTACTTACGTCCATAGGTTTAGACACAATCAGCTGATTTACGAAGTCGTTCTTGTGCATATAGATATAGAGTAGAGGTTGTACTGAGTAAAAGAGCCGTTGTTCTGCGTTAATCAATTAAATATGCGGGATTCTGAAGAAAGGTTTTTCTATTGTATATGGCGTAGCTGTATTCAAGCGTTTATGCGGATTGTTAACTTATCAAGCGTACAAAACATGATACGCTCTGTTAATAAAGCAAATGAAGCGCTTAACCAGTACTTTGAACTACTGGGTTATGCGCTTCATAAAATGGACGAATAATGCCTATATTTGGTGATTATTTATCGTCACTAATACGACTTGCTACTGCGCTGCTTTGATCTTTATATTTTGCATCTTTACGAATATTGTATGGGTTTTCACACGGGCCCGATAACATTTCAAAGCTCATAGCACCAATTTTCATCAGTGGGCGTAGTGCCAGTGGTAATTTACCTGAGTTGTAAAACTCTAAAACAATATTGCCGCTCCAGCCTGGGTCTATTCGATGCGCGGTTACATGCACCATTAAACCCAAACGCGCAAGCGATGAGCGTCCATCTAACCAACCTACTATATCTGCTGGTAGAGTTACTTTTTCATGGGTAATAGCTAGTGCAAGTTCACCTGGGTGTAAAAAGAATGCTTCACCTTCATCAAGCACTATTTCTTCACTCATGATCGATTCCATGGCCTTATTTAGCTGATCTTTTGGACCACTTAAATCGACGTATGCGGCGTTATGCGCATTAAACGTTCTAAATTTATTTCCCAAACGTAAATCGGCAGTCACGCCTGAAATCATCTCGCTCGTTGGCGCAGGCTCAATAACAATGCGGCCATCGCTTAAGTATTCTTTAATATGTGTGTCTGAAAGTCTCATTATTTATTAATCTTCCGTAATCACAATTTCAATTGCATTGTGATGCTGTTGATAATAAAGCGTGCTGGCTATTAGCCTTGCTGCTGCGCTGTATGTTTTGCTTATTGCGGCATCGTTATCGCTTGCAATAAGTTTACCTTGCTCAGAATACTCGCGTATATCTATTGCAAGTGGAATATGGCTAAGTACAGGCACGCCGTGCTTATGCGCCAGTTTTTGTGCACCGTCTTTACCAAAAACGTGGTTAGCTTCACCACAGTGAGTGCAAATGTAGTGGCTCATATTTTCTATTAAGCCAAGCACCGGTACGTTTACTTTATTAAACATAGCAATGCCTTTTTGCGCATCGGCTAGCGCTAAATCTTGCGGTGTAGTGACAATAACAGTGCCGCTAGCGGGTACTTTTTGGCTCATTGTAAGCTGAATATCACCGGTGCCCGGTGGCATATCAACAATTAAGTAGTCAAGCTCGCCCCAATCGGTTTCGTTAAGTAACTGGCTCAGCGCGCCTGACGCCATTGGCCCGCGCCATACCGTGGCATCATCGCTTGGAACTAAAAAGCCAATTGACTGCGCTTTAATGCCATTTGCATCAAAAGGCTGTAGCTGTTTGTTATCTTTAGTGACGGGCTCTGCGCCCACTAATCCTAAAAGCATTGGGATAGATGGGCCATAAATGTCAGCATCTAAAATACCCACCTTTGCGCCTTCATTTTTAAGCGCGCCTGCCAAGTTAACAGCAGTAGTCGACTTACCTACCCCACCTTTGCCTGAGGCAATAAGTACAATATGTTTAATCGTCTTAAACTTAGCCGCCTCTCTAATGATAACCTTGGCGCTAATTGTTACAGGCACATTTAAGCTTTCACTTACGTGTTGCTCAACTAAAGGCATTTCTGATTGCCCAGCAAATGGCAGAGTTAATTTAATGTGTAGTGATTTATCGTCATTTTGAGTAATAGTATCAATGAAGCTTTCGTCAATACCGACGGCAAAAGCCGCACTACGATATGCCGCTAAGGCAGTTATAATCGGTTGTTTTTGCACCGATTTAGAAGAGAATAGTTTCGACAGTCCAAACATAGCAATTAAATAGCGTTTCTTTGATGAAAAGTGCCACGGAATTATGTAACATTCAGGGCATTAACACCAGTCAATTAATAAAAATCCATAAGCTGTGCGCACTCTAAGCAGATAGCTTGTAGATAAATTAATGATAATTGCCGTTTGTATAATAAAAACGGCGTTTTATCCTCAATTCGGAATGATTATGACGCAGCGAAAGATCCTGATTACCAGCGCATTACCTTATGCAAATGGCCCTACTCACCTAGGTCATTTATTGGAATATATTCAAACTGATATTTGGTCACGTTTTCAAAAACTACAAGGCCACGAAGCTTATTATGTTTGCGCAGACGATGCCCACGGCACGCCAATTATGCTTAATGCGCAAAAGCAAGGGATCACGCCTGAAGAAATGGTAAAACAAGTGAGCATAGAGCGCCAACGCGACTTTGCTGACTTTAATATCAAATTTGATAACTACCACAGCACCCACAGCCAAGAAAACAAAGAATTAAGCGAACTTATTTATAACCGCCTAAACGATGCCGGTCATATTAAAAAGCACACTATTTCGCAATTATTTGATCCAGAAAAAGGTATTTTCTTACCAGACCGCTTTGTAACAGGTACTTGCCCGACGTGTAAGTCTGAAAACCAAAACGGCGATAGCTGTGATTCGTGTGGTGCTACATACAGCCCTACCGAACTTATTAACCCGCGTTCTGTAATGTCAGGTGCTGAGCCTGTACTTAAAGATTCTGAGCATTACTTTTTTGACCTGCCAGCATTTGAAGGCATGCTAAAAGAGTGGTTACACTCGGGAACTATTCAACAAGAAATGGCTAACAAGCTAGACGAATGGTTTACCGATGGCTTGCAACAGTGGGATATTAGCCGTGACGCACCTTATTTTGGTTTTGAAATCCCAAATGCACCAGGCAAATATTTTTACGTTTGGTTAGATGCACCTATTGGTTACATGGCGAGTTTTAAAAACCTATGTGACGAAAAAGGCCTCGACTTTGATGCGTTTTGGGCTGAAGGTTCAGACGCAGAGCTTTATCACTTTATTGGTAAAGACATTATCTACTTCCACAGCTTATTTTGGCCAGCAATGCTAGAAGGCGCTAATTTTAGAAAGCCAACTAACGTATTCGCTCATGGTTTTGTAACTGTGAATGGCGAAAAAATGTCTAAATCAAAGGGTACGTTTATTAAAGCGCGTACTTATTTAGATAACTTAAACCCAGAATACTTACGTTACTACTACGCAGCAAAATTAAGCAGCGGTATTGTTGATCTGGATTTAAACCTAGAAGACTTTGCACAGCGCGTAAATTCAGACCTAGTAGGTAAAGTAGTCAACATAGCGAGCCGTTGTGCTGGCTTTATTACTAAAAAGTTTGATGGCAAGCTAAGCAACACTATTATGCAACCAGAGCTGTTAGCAGAGTTTCAAGCTGCTGCACCGAGCATTACAACACACTACGAGAACCGCGATTACAGCCGCGCAATTCGCGAAATAATGGCGCTTGCCGACAAAGCAAACCAATTTATTGATGGCGCAGCACCTTGGGTATTAATTAAAGACGAAACTAAGCAACTAGAAGCACACGAAGTGTGTTCTCTTGGTCTTAACTTGTTCCGCGTTTTAATTACTTACTTAAAACCCGTGCTACCAGGAATGGCAGACAACGTACAAGCGTTTTTAAATGACGACCTTGCATGGGACGGCGTTCAAAATGCACTAGTAAGCCACCCTATCAATAAATTTAAACCGTTAATGCAACGTGTTGAAATGGATAAAGTGAACAAAATGGTTGAAGAATCTAAAGAAAGCTTAGCACCAAAAGTAACAATTGACCCTAACAGCCCACTTGCAAAAGAGCCAATTAGCGACGAGATTGAGTTCGATGATTTTGCAAAAGTAGACCTACGCGTAGCTAAAATTGCTAAAGCAGAGCACGTAGAAGGCGCAGATAAACTACTTAAGCTAACACTTGATTTAGGCGGCGAAACTCGCCAAGTGTTTGCGGGTATTAAATCGGCTTATGCACCTGAGGATATCGAAGGCAAGCTAACCGTTATGGTTGCTAACCTTAAGCCTCGTAAAATGCGCTTTGGTATGTCTGAAGGCATGGTATTGGCAGCAGGCCCTGGCGGAAAAGAAATTTATATTCTTAACCCAGATGACGGCTCAGAGCCTGGTATGCGCGTAATGTAATATTACTCATACAATAAAAAAACCGCTGATATGTCAGCGGTTTTTTTATGGGCTAAAGTAATGTTTAGTCGTATATTAAATACCGAACACGAGCGTAGTGTTCTTACCAAGCTTGTAAAAAAATATATAAGTAAACTGCCTAAATAGGCAGTTATATTTTAACTCTAAAATTAATTATCTTATTTAATTGAGCTTTTTCAATACGCGGTCTTTTCTTGGTAGGTAATAGTTATCGTAATCAAGAGACACTATAACGCGCTCTGCTTTTCCTAATAACTCATTACGCGGAATTAAACCTATTACACGCGAGTCAGCGCTATTGTCGCGGTTATCTCCCATTGCTAAATAATAATCATCAGGAATTGTAATTGCATCAAAGCCCGATAAACGTGAAGGAATATTTGCCACTCTTATCGAATGCGCTAACCCGTTTAAATCTTCGATTTTATCAAGCGAGTCTATGTTGCTTTGCTGATCTGCATAATTAAGTTTTTTACCATTAATAATGAGCTCATTATTTTCAAGCGCAACGGTGTCTCCTGGCACACCAATTACACGTTTAATTAAACGGTTATCGGCAGCTTGTGAGTCAAAAACAATAATATCACCGGTTTGTGGGTCCGCTAGTTTAAGTAGTTTTATATGCGTAAATGGGACACGAATATCGTAGGCCATTTTATCGGTAAGTATTCTGTCACCTTCTTGAATTGTTGGCTTCATAGAGCCTGTTGGCACTTCGTACCAATCGGCTACAGCGCTTCTAAATACGCTCATTAGTGCAATAAATACGATAAGAGAGCGGTTGTTTTTCCAAAACTTATAAACTAATTTCATGCCTATTCCCTTCAATTGAACAAGTCTTTAATTAAGTAACTGTTTATATGACTTTGCTATTTAGCTGCAGTTCAATCAATGATGTAACAAAACATGTTGACTACTAATTTTAATTGATCGATTAAATTTAGAGCGTCGTAACATTTAACGAAACCAACGGGTATTAACTTAAAGGAAAAATAAAATGTTTAAGAAAATTACTACTGCATTATTGTTTACAACTGCAAGCCTTGGATTTACTACAATGGCTTATGCTGATCATCATGGTATGAAAAAAGACGTTGTTGAAGTAGCCGTTGAAAATGGTTCGTTCACTACTCTTGTTGCTGCTGTTAAAGCCGCAGGTTTAGTTGAAACACTGCAAGGTAAAGGGCCCTTTACTATTTTTGCACCAACAGATGCTGCATTTTCTAAATTACCTGAAGGCACTGTAGAAATGTTACTCAAGCCTGAAAACAAAGATAAGCTAACGGCGGTATTAACTTATCACGTAGTGTCTGGAAAAGTGATGGCAGCCGATGTAATGAAGGTAGATAGTGCGAAAACACTACAAGGCCAATCAGTTATGGTTAAAGCCGACAGCATGGGCGTAATGATAAATGACGCTAAAGTTGTAAAAGCTGATGTAAAAGCAAGCAACGGCGTAATTCATGTTATCGACACCGTACTACTTCCAAAAGAGTAGTCATAAAAGAATAAACCAACTAAAAAAGCATAAGTAAATACTTATGCTTTTTTATTTATTTTATTTCATGACATAACAAATTATTGATTTAGTTTTTCTTTCGCTTCTTTTACTTTTTCAAAATCTAAACCAAGTTCGTCAGTCGCTTCTTTAATAAGATGCGGTTGAGTCATCACGACTGCCATTAGTTGCTGTAGCTTTTCTGGCGGAATACCAAGCTCTTGAACAAGCGCCATTGCCATCATTGGGTTTTGAGTAAACGCTTCAAACAATGCTTTTACTTTTTCGTCGCTTACATTGTGCTCTTTAAGTATTGCTAGTATTGGATTCATTATTAAACCTTAAGTGTTTTTTATAGGGCTTAGTATATGGGCTAAACCCTAAAATTAAAGAGTTACTCTACAAGTAAAACCACTTTTCCTGCGTTTTCATTACGCTCTAAAATAGCATGGGCTTCGTTTGCGTCGCTCCAAGGCAATGTTTTATACAAGTTAAAGTCGTACTTTTTAGTGGCAATATCATTGTAAAAACGCGCTACAAAGTCGTCGCGCACCTGACGTTTAAACTCAATACTACGATTTCTAAGCGTTGAGGCATGAAACGAAATACGCTTTTGTAAAAGCGCCGCAAAATCAACCTCTGCAAAACGTCCATCTAAAAATGCAAGCATCACAATTTGGCAATCCATGGCTGCAATAGCGGCATTTTTATTTAAGTAACTACCCGAAACAGGATCTACAATTGCATTTGCTGTTAACTCATTTGCTTTCATATATTCTACAAAGTCGGTGGTTTTGTAGTTAATTGCATGATCGGCACCGAGTTCTTTTGCGTGTTGGCATTTATCATCCGTACCAGCGGTAATAACTACGGTAGCACCTGCGCTTTTAGCCATTTGAATTGCTGCACCGCCCACACCACTAGCACCTGCATGAATAAGCGCTGTTTGCCCTTTTTGTAATTTACCAAGCTCAAATAACGCGCCAAATGCCGTTAAATACACTTCGCTTATTGCAGCGCCTTCAGCCATTGTTACATCATCGGGTAATTCCATAAGCTGTTTTGCATCAACTGCTACATATTCGCTATAAGCACCACCAGAGCACAATGTAAAAATACGCTTGTTTAGCCGGCTTTTATCTACATCTTTTCCAAGCTCAGTAACTGTACCCGCACATTCTAAACCTAAAATAGGGCTATCTCCCGCAGGGGCCGGGTATTTACCTTGGCGCTGCATACTGTCTGCACGGTTTACACCTATTGCTGCAACTTTAACAAGTACTTCATGGCTCTTTAAAACCGGCTTTTCGGTTTCACTAAATGCAAGGTTGCCATCTTCATGAGAAATATATTTCATTGTTGCTCCAAGTTTAAAAACTGTAATAACATATAGATGGGGATGAACACAGATTCAAACAACCTCAAAAGCGCCAACTTTGTTTATAAGGATAAACATCGGGTAGATAACCATTATGTACTTGTTGCTGACAATCCTGCCAGAACGTCGCTAAAAACAAGTTACTGTGCTCATTATTAAAATAATTAAACGCAACCTCGTTGGCACTAAAAAACACCTTAAATTGGCTCGGAAATATATCGTTTTCAGCTATATCAAAATACGAGTTACTACTTAGCTCTTCAAGTGCATTTTGGGTTTGTGGAACCTCTCTAAAGTTGCAATCGGTAAGCGGGCAAATTTCGTCAAAGTCGTAAAACACCACTCGCCCCCATCGCGTTACGCCAAAGTTTTTCATTAGCATGTCGCCCGGAAATATATTAGCGCCCGCTAACTCTTTAATTGCTTTACCGTAGTCATGCATTACTCGTTCTAGGGTTTTGTTATCGCATTGGTTAATATATAAATTAAGCGGGGTCATTTTACGCTCAACATAAACGTGCTTTAAAATGAGTGCCTTGCCAGATATAACTATGCTGCTGCCAATTTGGCTTTTCATCTGCTCAAGCAGCTCGTCGCTAAAACGGCTTAAATCAAACGCTAAATATCTAAATTCGTGTGTGTCTACCAAACGCCCAACCCTATCGGCTTGTTTTACAAAGTTATACTTGTCTATCACTTGTGCTTTGGTGGCTGTTTTTGGCGCACTAAATTTGTCTTTAATTACTTTATAAACGTAATCTAGCCCTTCAATAGTAAATACCAGCATTACCATACCTGGCGTCCCTGGTGCTGTGACATACTTGAAGTTGGCTGGGCTATTTTTAGTCGTATCGACCTTATACCGATAAAACTCAGTTTTGGCGTGCTTTATAAAACCAATGGCGTTAAATAACTCAAAGCGTTGTTTGTGTGGCATTAACACACTTAAGTAATCTACATAACGAGCGGGCTTATCGGTATCAACCATAAAATAGGTGCGTGCAAAGCCAAATAATAAACTTAATTGATCGGCGCCCATCATTACAGCATCAAGCTTTAGTCCCTCATCGGTATTTAAAATAGCGATAGCAAAAGGCATATTGTCGCCATTTTTAGCAATGCAGCGCCCAATTAAATAACAGGCTTTGTTTCTAAAAAATAATGAGTTGGCGTATTCAATATAACCGTCGTTTAAATTTATAAGTTCGTACACCTGTTTGCATTGCTGCTTAGCGCCTTGCATTAACGTACTTTGTAATGTGGCTACATCAAGTTCTAAATGACTAAACGGCACTCTAAATACTTGATTAGTGATAAGCGTTTTAACGGCGTTATTAAACCCATTATGTAGCGATACCCTGCTCACTAAGCTTTCATAAGAGCGCGGCTCACTACGATACTTTGCTTTTAATACAAACAAATGCACAGTACGAATTTTTTTATCGTCCCAAATTGCCCCAAACGTTGAATTAAAAAAAGTATGCGCAATAGGTTTGTTTTCGTGATTTTGTACCATATCGCCGTAAATATTTTTAGCTAACTGCCACGTTTGCGGGCAAGTAAGCTCAGCATAAGCAATAACTCTCACGGCTTCACTCACGTTTTTCACTTCGCGCTCATACACTTGTAAACGTTCACGCATAGCACTTTGCACACTATGGTACTGTCGTTGTTCAAAACGGCTTTGTGCACCCAGTGTAATATTTAAAAATTGCGAAAACATCGCCTCAAATCCAGCAAAAACAGATCGTGCAAGCTTACTGGCAATAACGTTTTGCAGCGTATTATTAGATTGATGTGTTAGCCTATTTTGCATAAATACAGCACTTATATTGATGCCAGTTATGGCGGTTATTTTTATTAATTGTTTACACCTTAGCAAGCAGGCTTTAATTTAGATAATTAATAAACCATATAAATAGAATTTATTGGGCGTATTGACCTTTCGAGGTTAATTTTGCAGCCGTGTATTTGGTTTATAAGCAAGGCAAAGTACATGTAGTGTGGTGGCTCCCCATAAATGTACTTTAACGCTGCATAAAGGCCAAATACACACTGCCCATAGGGTTCTTTCTAGGGACGATTAACTCTTTGTTGCTCGATTTTTACTTAGCCCACTAGGTGGCAAACCTCGCGCCGCGATTAAATCGCCCCTAGATTGAACAAATTTCAACCCTGAAAGGCCAACACGCCCATATGAATATAAGAAATGTCGATCTTAACCTTCTCGTTTATTTAAATGTGTTAATAGATGAAAAAAGTGTGTCGAAAGCTGCAAATAAACTCGCGCTTACGCAACCGGCTATGAGTAACGCATTAAAACGTTTGCGCGATTTATTTGACGACCCGCTACTTGTGCGTGCCGCAGGCTCTATGACGCCAACGGCAAAGGCACTTGCGTTAAAGCCTGAAGTTGAGGCGCTCTTAAAAATGGCCGAAGCTATTACGCAGCCTAGTGAGCAATTTAACCCTGCAACCGCTGAAGTTACCTTTAGAATAATGGCAAATGACTACATAGAGTCGACCTTAATAGCCCCTTTTATAACTGCGCAGCTTAGTAAAAATCCCGGTATTAATTTTGATGTATTAAGTCCAAGCGACATAAACCTGCAAGACATGGAAAAAGGCACTATAGATTTAGCAATAAATCGCTTTAATGGTTTGCCACGCTCGTTTCATCAAGCCAGTGTATGGCGCGATAATTACTGTTGTTTAACCCATCCTAAAAATACATTTTTACAACAATCAGGGTTAGACGACTACTTAAAAAAAGAGCATATTTGGGTAAATCGTGCCGGCTGGGGGCCTGAAGCCGCTGTTACTAATAAATCAGGAAAGCAAAAATTAGGCTGGGTAGATGAAGCGCTTTGGCAACTAGAACAAACCCGTACAATACGTGTTTTTACTCGCCACTACATGGTCGCAAGCCTGCTTTGCCAATCAGAGCAACTTATTGCCACCCTACCGCGCAGGCAAGCTAAGTTATTAACCTCTCATACTGATTTGGTAATCAGCCCTGTACCATTTCAAATAGTGCCTATTGAAGTAAAAATGATATGGAGCCCACTGCTGCACCATGCAACGGCGCACCAATGGTTAAGGCGTGAGTTATTAGCGTTTGCTAAAACGATTGCAGATAGATAAATTATTATTTTCATCACATCAAGCACCAGGTATTTTACTATCGCGCATACTGTCCAAGCTTTACTTTCATTAGAAGAATATAATGATAAACAAACTTAATAATAAGAATAACGATATTGCAAATATAATTTTTGCTGTCTTTCAAAAGTCCTACGCTATAGAGGCTAAACTGATCGGCGCGCATAACTTTCCTCCTTTAGCGCGTAATATTAAAGGTATAAAAAAATCAGAAACAACCTTTTATGGCTACAGCGAAAATGAATGTTTAGCAGCCGTTATAGAAGTAGATACAAACAACGAGTATTTAGATATTTGCAGTTTAACCGTTGATCCTAGTCATTTTAAAAAAGGTATCGCAAGTAAGCTAATAAGTTATGTTTTAGCAATGGATGATTTTTCTCATGCAATAGTGGAGACTGCGGTTGCTAATACTCCTGCAATAAATTTATATAAAAAGCATGGCTTCGTGGAATTTAAAAGATGGATCCCTTCACATGGTATTGAAAAGCTGGCTATGTCGGTCGTAATTTAAATCAGTATTTCAAAATAGGTAATTTACAAATGGATAGTGCATCAATAATTGCGTGGAGTGTTTTGTTTGGAGGCATAGGTATTGGCTACCTTACTTACGGGCGAAGAAAAAAAGCCGTAGTACCGCTTTGTATTGGTTTGTCGCTATTGGTATTTCCGTATTTTATGAGCAGTGTTAGCATGCTGTTGATTGTAGGCGCTATTTTAGTGGCTATTCCCTACTTTATTAAAATTTAATATTACTATTGTTACGGCTAAATAAAATACACGAGAAAATAAAAAAGCGCCGTGGTATTCAACTTTGGGAAAATACCATGGCGCTTTTGGAAATCGTCGATATAGGAGTCTACCTACAGTGTAATATTAGCAAGCTTAGTACCAACTTCATAAAACAATTAAAATTCAATAAAAACAATTAACTAAGCATCCACCTTAACTCATCGACTAATCCCCTTGTTCCAGTTTTGTGCACGTTTTTACCGCTCTGCACCAAATTAATTAGTATAATTTAGGTATGTTTTCTATTTTTTATTTAGTTTTAAAACTTACTATTGATGAAATCAATGTCAGTTATTGAAAACAACAATTTCATTAATAATACACTTAACGCTAGAGTGAAGTTAAGCCAACAAACTAAGAGTAATAATTATGACAACATCAAGCTTCACACAACAAGACGGGTTATTTATTGATGCTAACTTACATCAGTTTATTGAAGAGCAGTTATGCGCAAAAACTAACACCACTGAAACTTACCAAGCATTAGCTACTTTAGTTGATGAGTTTGGTTGTAAATGCCGTAAAACAAAGCACCAACCAAATGATGTATTAGAAGTGGATACATTGCTAAACGCATACCAACTTAAAAACCACCCACTTTGCCATGTTGATGCACAAACGACAGAAGCCGTTTTAGACGAATATTGCTGCCAGGTTCCTGCAATTATTGTTGTTGCGTTAATGGATACGCTTAGTGGTACGCAGTGCGATGAACCTCAAGCACATGAGATTTACCATCGTGCAGCGCAGTTAACCAACCGCCCTTGCATGCACAGAGTAAAAACTGCCTCAGCAGCTTAATAATGAATGTGTTTAAAAGTGCTCGATAACCTTCTTTGCAAAGCCAGTACAAGTTAAGGTTGTCGAGTTATGAATACTTGAGTTATCGCTCTGCTCTTGCGCTAAATCAAAGGTTACTTCACCGCTTTTAAATGTTTGCTCTAACGCATTTTCTATTAGTAATGCGGCCTCGTCCCATCCCATAAATTTAAGCATTAATACCGCACTTAAAATACTACTGCTGGGGTTTGCTTTATTTTGCCCTGCTATACGTTCAAACGTGCCGTGTGTAGGCTCAAAAAATGCGACATCGTTATTCAAATTTGCAGCAGGCATTATGCCAACACCGCCAACTTGTGCGCTCAGCATATCCGCTAAAAAGTCACCATTTTGATTAGTCGTCACCACTACATCAAATTGCTCTGGGTGCATTAAACATTGCTGCAGCATGTTGTCGGCTATAACTTCTTTAATAATTAGAGGTGCTTGATTTACTCGCTCTATTTGCAGCCAACGCCCATTTTCATGTGCAGTGGCATTAAATTCGCTTTGTGCAAGTGCATACCCCCAACGCTTAAATGCCCCATCGGTAAATTTAAGTACATTGCCTTTATGCACTAGCGTTAATGATTCACTATCGTTTTTAAGTGCATAGTTAATGGCAAAGCGCATTAGTCGCTCAGAGCCTTCTTTAGATATATTTTTAATACCAATACCGCATTCTTGTGAAAACCTTAAGCGGGTTACGCCCATTTCCTCACATAAAAAATCGAGCATTTTTTCGCTTTCTACACTCCCTGCTTGCCACTCAATACCTGAGTACACGTCTTCGCTGCTATCACGAAGCACTGTTATGTTTGTTAAAAAAGGATTTTTTAAAGGAGAAGGAAGTGCGCTAAAGCCTTTTATAGTTCGCATATTTACAAACAAATCCATTTCTTGCCTGAGTGCAACATTAAGCGATCTAAAGCCACCACCCAGTGGTGTGGTTAACGGCCCTTTTATGGCAATTTTGCAGGCACGTACCGCGTTAATTGTTTCTTGTGGAAACCAGTCACCGTCATACAGCTTTGCGGCCTGCTCGCCATTATAAACTTGCATCCAATGAATTTTCCGTGCACTTTTATAACAATGCTCAATTGCACTATCAACAACGTGGCGCATCACCGGCATAACATCCAGCCCCACGCCATCGCCATCAATAAAAGCAATGATTGGTTCTAACGGTATTTGCCAATGTCCTTGTGCATCAATAGTGATATTTTGGCCGTGCTCAGGAACTTGAATATGCTGATACGTCATGGCTAAAACCTAACTTAAAATAACGATTAATTGATTAAACCATGCTTAGCTAGAGGTGTCTGTATTTGTACTTTTATAGTTACTATCATTTTAAAAAATAAAGAATTAGGCGTGATTATTTATCCATTTAGTTGGTCTTGTATATTAAGCCTGGCGTACCAGTTATTAAATTACAGTGGAGCATTTTAATGAAATACTTTTTTGTACTGCTACTATCAATCAGCTCTTTTAACTTATTAGCCGCTGAAGTAGTCATACATAACCTTAGCTCGCTCTCAAGTAATGCTCAAAATACGGTGTCTACATGGGTTAATCAAAGTGTTGAAAAAACACAAAATACACTGGGGCCTTTAAAGCAAACCACTTTGCCTATATATTTAAAACCGCAATACTTTGCTTTTGAGCCTGTACCTTGGGCTACAGTTAAGCGCAATAACCCCGATGGGATTGAACTACATATAGATCGCTACGCCAGTTTAAATGCATTCACTAAAGATTGGACGCTATACCATGAACTTTCGCATTTATATTTGCCGCTACTTCCCTACTCCGGTTTTTGGCTAAGCGAGGGTTTTGCCAGTTATATGCAAAACGTAATAATGCGTGACAGCGGTATAATCACCCAGCCACAGTTTGTACAACGTTTAAATGCAGGATTTGATCGTGCCCGCCTGCAAACCAAAACTAAAACACAGCCACTTAATAAGCTCTCTGCCGATATGTGGAAACAACGCGCCCAGCAACGTGTTTATTGGACGGGTGCGGCTTTTTTTGCACAGGCCGACCTTAAGCTACAAAAACAAGGTTTATCTGTCGCGGGTATAATAAAACAGTATCAAACATGCTGTAGACCCGCTCGTTCTAGTGCTAAAACCTTTATAAAAGAGTTAGATAAGTTATCCGGCAGCAGCATTTTTACAACGCTGTATGCAAAATATAATACCCGTACTGATTTTCCTGATATTAATAAAAAGCAGCTAAACACGCTTTAACGGCTGCTCTGTTTTATATAGCTACTATATTCAACCAGCCCTTGCGCATTAAAATTGGTTGAGTACTCGTTCATAAAACCATGCAAAAAATTGGTTTTATAGCACTTAACACCCGCTTTGGTGCTTAAAGCTTTAATAACTTCATCAACATTAAAGTGACTCTCACTTTCTGGGAATATGAATTCACAGGGTACATTTGCATCTAACGCTAAATAATTACGAATTTGCGACGGATAAAAGCCAATTAACTTTTTAAGGTGTGTATTGCCTGTTAATAACTGTGCCCGCCATGCTGCACTTGCCCCTGCGCTAAACGCAATACATGTGGTCGGCACTTTTAAACTCTCAAAGCATTCTAGAAGTTTGTCCGTGTATTTGTCATGGCCACACTGCTGTATAAAATTATTATAACTATCTTGTTCACTTTCAATAGCTTGAATCTTGTTATTGTATGGGTCAACAATCACTAAATTTGAACTAATTGCCTGTGATAACTTACTCAAAGCAGGGGTTAAACCATAAATATCACTCACTATTAGGTAATTCATACTTATCCTTTGGTAACTAAAAATGGGCTTTGTAAGCAGTTGATAAGATTTATTATAAATATTTTTATAATAAATAGCTTGCACACAATTTATATATAAGTTACCTTCCCTCTCTGGTTTAAAGAAACCGCCGCGGTTAACCATTTACCCTGATCCAGTAAGCCCCGCAAAACGTATATTTGAAAGCTAAGTTATTGTACGGCGAGAACCCCTTGAATAATACCGAGATGATTTTTTACTATCATCGCAAAAGTGTCATAAAGATCGTCAACACTGTAATGAAGCTAAACACAACATCGTTAATTTATTGACTGCAATTTGCTATACAAATATAGCGCAGAATAAATAACAAGAATAAAGTGAGTTTTATTATGTCTTATAAATATAACGGGTCTATGATCCAAATAGCACATCCAGTGCAATCAATTTCAGTAAACAAACATCGTGTAATCTTCAGTGATACACAAGGTTTAAAAAATGCATTATTTCAAAAAGCGAGTGATGCACGCCAGTTTGTTAAGTGGCTAAAAGCTAACTAAGCAACATATAACTTTAATTGCCATTCTATTATTGCAATTATTGATAAGATATTATGCCAGCCTTGTTGCTGGCATTTTACTTTTTAGCCCTTTATTGGTTACAATAGTTTTACAATAATAATTACTGGTAGCTGTTGTAATGCTCCGTATATTTTTAACTTTCTTACTTTTTTTCTGTCTGAGCTCAATAAGCAATGCTAGAACCATAAACTGGCTAGCGCACGATTTTGCACCCTATTATATTTTAAATGGTCAATATCAACACCAAGGCCGTGACGAAAGCATAATTTCTTTACTTGAAAAACAACTTCCTAATATCACCTTTAACCGCATGCTTATCCCCTCAGGTAAAGTAATTCAAGAGCTGTCCAATACTTCAAATAATGTTTGTGCGTTATCGCTTTATAAAAATGATTACAGAAAAGAGCATATTTATTTCACAGACGAAAGCTCAACAACGGGCCTCTCGCCTTCAATAGCAATGCATAAAAAGCTCGCCAAAGCGCTAAATATAGCGGAATCTAAAGAAGTATCACTACTCAATTTAATACAAGATAAAAAACTAACTCTTGGAGTTTCTATGAGCCGCTCTTACGGCCAAGAGATAGATACTTTAATAAACAGTACACCCAACATTGATTTAGTAATTAGACCCACTCGCGATAGCCTAGCGAGCCTTACATATATGCTTAACCTAAAACGAATTGATATTTTGCTGGGTTACCCAAGCGAGCATTACTATTTAGCTAAATCAATGCACTTTGAAGAAAACTTAACGCAGCGTCCATTAACCGAATCTCCAGCGCTCAGTTATGGCTTTATTGGTTGTACTAAAAACGAGCAAGGCGCAAAAGACATCGCTATTCTTAATGAGCAGCTTAAAGTTATTAAAAAAACGCAGGCTTATAACGATTTACTTATGCGCTGGTTGCCTGAGGATTTAAGGCCTCTATTAAAGTCACGTATTAATAGCACAAAATAAACAAATTCAAAGTCGCTTAATTTGAGTTTCTGTTAAGCAAAAAAAACGCCACAGTAAGTGGCGTTTTTATATTCAATAACTGTATTACTTACGAACGCCTTCTATTGATAAAATAATATCAACATGAGTAGATGCAGGCCCTAAGTTGTAATCAATACCGTAGTCGGTAAGTTTAAGGCTGGTTTCGCCTTCAAAACCTACGCGGTATCCACCCCACGGATCTTTACCTTCACCCACTTTATCTATTTCAAAGGTAATAGTTTTAGTTACGCCATGCAGCGTAAATTCGCCGGTTACGTCGGCCTCTTCACCATCTTCATCAAATTTAATGCTGGTGCTTTTAAATGTCGCTTTTGGGTATTTATCCACATTTAAAAAATCTTTACCATGTAGGTGCTTATCACGCTCTGCATGGTTAGAATCAAGGCTTGTGGTGTCAATATTTACCATAATTTTTGACGCATCAGGATTTTTAGCATCGTAACTAAATGTGCCGTCAAAAGTATTAAAACGACCATATAACCAGCTGTAACCTAAGTGTTTAATTTTAAAGTTAACAGATGCGTGCCCGCCTTTCGTATCAATTACATAATCAGCTGCATTAGCGGCTGTTGCCGATAACATCATTGCAGCCGAAACGGCTGTGCTTACTAATAATTTTTTCATTTTAATCATCCTTTAATGGTTTGATCATTCTGATTAAGGTTTTATCTTTATCGATAAAGTGATGTTTTAACGCCCCTAGTGCATGCAATACTGCAAACCCGATTAATGTGCACGCGCCATAATAATGTACTTTTCCTGCAATATCGGCTTGGTCATCAAATGCAAAATCAAGCGCTGATACGTTAAATAAGGTAAACACTTCTATTGGACGTCCGTCTGCGGTTGATATTAAATACCCTGCAACAACTATAACGGCCAAAATAATATACATAGCAATATGCGCAGTATGTGCTAATTGGTTCATGCCTTTACTTTCACCTAATGGTTTAGGTTGTGTAGATAAAGCACGCCATAAAATTCTAAATAAAAATACGGCCACAAGTGTAATACCAATGCTTTTATGTAAATCGAGCGAGCCTTTATACCAGCTATCATAATAAGTAAGCTCAACCATATATAAACCTAAACCAAACAGGCCAAAAATAGTCAACGCCATGAGCCAATGTAAAATAATGGCGACAAGTCCGTAAGATGAAGGTGTATTTTTAAACATGTGTAACATCCTATAATGCTATTACGTTACAATATAGTGCATAGCCGTAAATGAAAATAACATTTACAAACACTTTACGTGCGTATACGCACAGAACTTTGATAATTAAAGTCAGTTTTTAAAAGTTGAGGATTAAACAGATAAGTTTATAGGGTGGATTGCTCGCTCAAGCTGACATAAATTAAGCTCTCTGGGCTTACTTGCAAACAAGTAACAAGTCCTTCTTTAATGAGCTCTAGCATGGCTATAAAACTAACCACAACACCACTACGCCCTTCATCAGGCGTAAAAAGCGCATTAAATACCACTGCTGAATTTGCTTTCGATAGCTGTTGTAATATTTGGCTCATTCTCTCTCGGGTTGAGAGTACTTCAGCAGTAATTTGATGATGTTCAAACGTTTTTGCTCGCGCCATAACATCACTCAACGCCAGCATTAAGTCTTTAAGTTCAATATCAGGGAGGTTATGACTTGTGTCTTCATTTATTGGCATAGCGGCATGCGCTATAAAAATATCACGCCCAACACGGGGGATATCATCGAGGTTTTCGGCGGCTTTTTTAAATAACTCATATTCTTGCAGGCGTTTAATAAGCTCAGCGCGAGGGTCTTCTTCCTCTTCAAGCTCTTCGTGAACAGGGAGTAATAAGCGCGACTTAATTTGTGCAAGTAACGCAGCCATTACTAAATATTCACCGGCAAGTTCGAGTTGAAACTCGGTCATCATTTCAACGTAACTTACATACTGCTCTGTAATACTAAAAATAGAAAGATCGAGCACATCAAGCTTATGCTTTTTAATTAAATAAAGCAGTAAATCGAGCGGGCCTTCAAAGGTTTCTAATATTATTTCGAGCGCATCGGGCGGAATATATAAGTCTTCTGGTTTATCTACAACCGCTTTACCATGCAAAAAAGCCAGTGGCAGCTTATGCTGCACTGGCTTTTCACTACTTTTTGTATCAGCAGTACTTTCGCTCACTTGTTATTACTCAAACGGGCTTGTATCACCACAGCCAACACGCAATATTTTAACTTCATCTTCCGACAAGTCGATTACTGTGGTTGCTTGCTCGGCTAAATGGCCACCGTGAATAATTAAATCAACGTGTTTATCTAATCGCTCTAATATTTCATCCGGATCAGATTCAGTAAACTGCTGCCCGGGTAAAATTAAAGAACACGACATTAATGGCTCGCCAAGTTCGGCAAGTAACGCACAAGCAATTGGGTGTTCAATTACACGCATGCCAATGGTTTTTTTCTTGTCGTTTAATAAACGCTTAGGAACTTCTTTTGTTCCTTTAAAAATAAAGGTATAAGGCCCTGGCGTATTATTTTTAATTAATCTAAATAGCTGGTTATCTACACGTGCATAAGTAGATAGCTCCGATAAATCACGGCAAACTAGCGTAAAATTATCGTTTTTTTCAATACCACGAATACGCTCTATGCGCTCTTTGGCTTGCTTATTACCAATGTTACAGCCAATGGCATAGCCCGAATCTGTTGGGTAAACAACAACGCCGCCTTGTTTAATAATATCAACGGCTTGACTAATCAGTCTTGGTTGCGGGTTATCAGGATGAATATGGAATAATTGACTCATGTTAATGCCCCTTCTTGTCCTTCCCAAACTTGCCAAACACCTTGGCAGTCTTTCGGTAAGTATAAATTTTTGCCAAGCTCTAAATAGCTTGTCGGAAAATGAAAATCAGACCCTTGCGAGCAAAGTAGTTCGTACTCACGGCTGAGTTCACCTAAAAATTGACGTTCGCTTGGCGCCTGTTGAGGTTGTGCAACTTCCATTGCGTCTCCTCCTACACTTTTAAATTCTACTAATAATTTGCGTAGCCACTTGTTTGACATTTGATAGCTACTTGGGTGAGCAAGTACAGCAACACCACCAGCGGCATGTATTGCCTCTACAGCGGTTTGCATGGTGCACCAGCAACTAGGTACGTAGCCTGTTTTGCCGCGCCCTAAGTACTTTTTAAAAACACCCGGGAAATTTTTAGCTACACCGCGCTCAATAAGGGCACGTGCAAAATGTGCGCGCGTAATTTGCGCGTCTTTTGCCAGCTCTTTAGCTTGCTCGTAAATGCCATCAAAACCATTTTTTGCAAGGCGTGCGCCAATCTCTAGTGCACGCTCTTCTCGCTTTTGCTGCTGAGCTGATAATAAAGAGGTAAGGTCAATATTATTAATATCAATATTTAAACCCACAATATGAATTTCAAAACTTTCCCATTTGGTAGATACTTCTGTGCCCGTAATTAATGAAAGCGGTAATTTTTCGGCTTCAATAAATTGCTGCGCAGGCTTAATAGCCGCCACAGTGTCATGATCGGTAATAGCAAACACATCAATATTTTTATCAACAGCGCGATGCAATAATTCTTCAACCGTTAAACGCCCGTCTGAATGTGTAGTATGGCTATGTAAATCGTATTTTATCAAAAGAAAACTGCTTAAAATTAAGGGTTACTGGTGTTTATGTAAGTATAACAACTTTTTTGACTAAATTGTTTTAAATAAACACTTGACACAAAAGCATAAGATACGTTTTACTGTAGCCACTTTCAGACACATTAAGAATTAACAATAATGATCAATTCAAACTTAAACACTATTTGGTGGTGGCACTCGTAATTTTCGGGTGATGAATTGTCGTGTCTAGCAAAAATTCAAAACCCGCAACTATGCGGGTTTTTTTATAACTAAATTTTACGAAACATATACGTTAACAATATTTAATAAATTTTGAGGCAGAAAAACATGAATAACGGTCTTACTCTTACACATCGTTGGTGGTGGCGCCTGATATAGCGGGACGGTAATGATCTGTTTGTAATTTAGATATCGTTATTCAAACCCCGCATTGCAAAAGCACTGCGGGGTTTAATTTTTTGAGGGAATGAGGTTTGATTTTTAGTCATATAACTACCACACCAGGCGAAGTAACAAGCATTACGCAAGTACGCGACTATATTAGTAGCCCTCTTGCATTATACGCGGCACTTGATAAGCCTAACTCACTACTGCTTGAATCGGCTGAGATTGATTCTAAAGACAGTGTAAAAAGCTTAATTTTAGTTGATAGCGCCCTGCGCATTGTCTGTAAGGGTAAAACGGTAACTGTTAGCGCACAATCTAATAACGGCAAGCAATTATTAAGCTACTTACAAGCAAATGTTAAGAGCTGTGATTCACAATTAAACGACACAACGCTTACACTTAACTACCAAGACACCAGCAGCGATATAGACGAAGCAAGTAAGCTTGTTGCCGATAACGCTTTCAGCGCTCTTCGTACCTGTATTAACAGTATTCAAAGCACTACCGAAAATCCGTTTTCGGTATTTTTAGGCGGTGTGTTTGCCTACGACATGGTGGCAAACTTTGAGCAATTAAGTGATGTACCTGATGGCGAAAACACCTGCCCAGATTACGTATTTTATTTAGCTGAAACGTTAGTTGTTATTGATCATCAAAAGCAAACAACCGAACTCATTGGCAATGTATTTAATGGCCCAGACGTACACGCTAACTGCTTTGAAGTAGGTAAAGAGCTTGAGCGGTTAAATACGCTGTGCGATAACGCAGCAGAATTTAGTGCGGATATGCAAAGTGGCGAATGTGAAGTAAGCGTTGATATAAGCGACGAAACGTATTGCGAGCAAGTTGTTAAGCTTAAAAAGAACATTGTAGATGGCGATATTTTTCAGGTAGTGCCGTCGCGTACATTTTCACTACCTTGCCCTGATTCTTTACATGCGTATAGCCAGCTTAAAAAGCAAAACCCAAGCCCTTACATGTTTTATATGCGCGATGAAGACTTTGCATTATTTGGCGCGTCTCCTGAGTCGGCCCTTAAGTACGACGTAAGTAATCAGCAAGTAGAAGTTTACCCAATTGCTGGCACTCGCCCACGTGGCAAATTTGCTAACGGGCAAATAAACCCAGACCTAGACAGCCGCATTGAGCTGGAACTAAGAAACGATCAAAAAGAGCGCGCCGAGCATTTAATGCTTGTTGATTTAGCGCGTAACGACGTAGCCCGCATTAGTGTTGCAGGAACTCGTTTTGCCAAAGAGTTATTAAAAGTAGACCGCTATTCACAGGTAATGCATTTAGTTTCACGCGTTGTTGGCACATTAAAACCAGAACTTGATGCACTGCACGCTTACCAAGCGTGTATGAACATGGGCACCCTTGTTGGTGCACCAAAAGTACGCGCTGCTGAGCTTGTTCGTCAAACAGAAGGGAAACGCCGTGGCAGTTATGGCGGCGCTGTAGGTTACTTAACCGGTGATGGCGCAATGGATAGTTGTATTGTTATTCGCTCTGCTTTTGTTAAAAATAACATAGCCTACGTGCAAGCAGGTGCAGGTGTAGTGTTTGACTCAGATCCTATTTCAGAAGCAAACGAAACTCGCGCTAAAGCACAAGCGGTTATCGCCGCCATAAAATCTACGTATAAGGCGGTATAAAATGAGTAAAACGAATCCTATTAAAATCTATTTTTTAGATAACTTTGACTCATTTACATATAACTTAGTTGATGAGCTTACGATGCTTGGCTGCGAACTTGTTGTATACAGAAACAACATTAGCGCTGAGGTTATTTTTAATAAAATGCGCCAAGAGCAAGGACAAGTACTATTAGTACTTTCCCCAGGTCCTGGCACACCAAGCGATGCAGGCTGTTTAATGGAGCTTATTGAGCTCTCTAAAGGCCACTTCCCAATGCTAGGCATTTGTTTAGGCCAACAAGCGTTAACACAAAGCTATGGCGGAGTAATCGGTCACGCGGGTGAAACCGTACATGGTAAGTCTTCAATTATTAATTTAGGCGAACATCCTGTATTTGATGGTATGGGCAATACAATGCCTGTAGCACGTTACCATTCATTAATGGCAACAAAAGTGCCTGGTAATATAAAGGTTATTGCCCAGTATGAAGATATCCCTATGGCTATTTATCATCATGATGACAATGCATTGGGTTATCAATTTCATCCAGAATCAATACTGACGCCAAACGGCGCAATGCTACTTCAGCAAAGTGTCGCTTACTTAACACGTGCCAAATAATAGAGGACATTATGAGTACACAACCAGAACAACCCATAAATGTTCAACACGCTATTGAACAACTAATTACAGGGCAATCATTAAGCTACGCAGACGCCAAAGCACTGTTTGATGAAATAATGCAAGGTAACATGAGCGAGATTGAGCTAACCGCCCTACTAATAAGCCTTAAAATTAAAGGCGAAGTAAGCGATGAAATAGCAGGTGCTGCAGCCTCAATGCGCGAAAACGCTGTTGCTTTTACTACCAGCAGTACACAACTTGCCGATAGCTGTGGCACTGGCGGCGATGGTTCAAACACAATAAATATAAGCACAACAGCAGCCATAGTTGCCGCTGCTGCCGACATTAACATGGTAAAACATGGTAATCGCAGTGTATCGAGTAATTCAGGCTCTGCCGACTTACTAAAAGCGCTGGGCATTAATATAGATATGAGCCCAGAGCAGGCAGCAAAATGCCTTGAGCAAACCAATTTTACCTTTTTGTTTGCACCGCACTATCACAGTGGCGTACGCCATGCGATGGGCGTGCGTACAGCGCTTAAAACACGCACTATTTTTAATATTTTAGGCCCGCTTGCTAACCCAGCAGCACCTGATGTGCAATTGTTAGGTGTGTACAACGAAGCGTTATGTATGCCAATGGCACAAACACTTAAAACCCTTGGCACAAAGCGCGCTATGATTGTTCACGGCTCGGGCACTGACGAAATAGCTCTACACGGTCCAACAACGGTAGTTGAGCTGAATAATGGCGAGCTTACACAGTACACACTAAACCCAAGCGACTTTGACCTTGCAAACTATTCACTTGAACAACTCGCTGGTGAAGGCCCACAATACAACGCAAAGGCTAGCCTTGCCATCTTACAAGGCAAAGGCACAGATGCACATAATGCTGCCATTGTGGTTAACGTAGCTGCCCTTTTATACCTAACAGGTAAAGCAGAAACGTTAAAAGAAGGGGCAAAGCAAGTACAAACATTATTAAGTTCAGGGCAAGCCATGAACACACTAAATGCAATTATTGAGGTAAGTAATGGCTAATGTATTAGACAAAATTGTTGCTGATAAAAAATTAGAACTAATTGAGCGTAAAGCCGCACGCCCGCTTGAAAGCTTTAAACACCTTGCAGTGCCTACAAGCCGTAGTTTTTACAAAGCATTAGCCGCCCCAGGCACACAGTTTATTTTAGAGTGTAAAAAAGCATCGCCTTCAAAAGGGCTAATTAGAGAGCCATTTGATTTAACCGAAATCACATCGGTTTATAAAAAATACGCTACCTGCATGAGCGTGTTAACTGATGCTAAATATTTTCAAGGCAGTTTTGACTATCTTGAATTTGTGCGCAGCCAAGTAGAACAACCGCTTATCTGTAAAGACTTTTTTATAGATGAGTACCAAGTGTATATGGCGCGTATTTATGGCGGTGACGCTATATTACTGATGCTTTCAGTACTCGATGACGAAAGCTATAAAGCACTGCACGCAGTTGCCGATTCTCTGAATATGTCGGTACTCACCGAAGTAAGTAATGAAGAAGAAGTACACCGTGCACTTGCGCTTGATGCACAAATTATTGGTATTAATAACCGTGATTTACGCGATTTAAGCACCGATTTAGCCACTACCGAAAAGCTACGCAAACTTATTCCGGCTGATAAAGTGGTTATTTCGGAATCGGGTATTTACACCCATCAAGACGTAAAACGTTTAGCTCCATTATGCGATGGTTTTTTAATTGGCAGCTCACTTATGGGCGAGCGTGATTTAGAGCAAGCATGTCGCCGTGTTATTTTAGGTGACAATAAAGTATGTGGTTTAACACGTACCAAAGATGCACAAGCGGCATATCAAAACGGTGCTATTTACGGGGGTTTAATTTTTCATCCTAAATCGCCACGCTATGTTGATTTAGATTGCGCAAAAGAGCTTAGCCAAAGTGCCCCGCTTAATTTTGTGGGTGTGTTTGTAGATGCCCCAATTGATCAAGTTGCTCAATACGCAAGTGTGCTAAAATTGGCGGCAGTTCAATTACATGGTCAAGAAAGTGACGATTACATCGCTCAGTTGCGTACACAGTTACCTACCGGCTGCGAGATTTGGAAAGCCCAAGCAATAAAAGATGCATTGCCAACGCCTGTAAATGGCGTTGACCGACACCTTTACGATACACACAGCGATACACAAGCTGGCGGTACAGGTAAAGCATTTGATTGGTCGGTGCTTCATGATGCAACCACTCCGTTTATGCTCGCTGGAGGCTTAAATCCAGACAATATTAAAGATGCGCTTTTTAAAGGTGCCTTAGGCCTTGATTTAAACTCAGGCGTTGAAGAATCTGCGGGTAAAAAGTGCCCTAACAAATTACATAATGCTTTTACAAGCATCAGAAATTATTGAGGTTAAAATGCAAAATCCAGCTTATTTTGGCGAGTTTGGCGGTATGTTTGTACCCGAGTTACTTGTCCCTGCGCTTAAGCAGTTAGAAAACGAATTTAACAAAGCACAAAAAGATCCTGAGTTTCAGGCTGAGCTAAGTAAATTATTAAACGAGTATGCGGGTCGTCCTACCCCACTTACTTTAACGCGCAATTTAGTTAAAAACCCAAAAGTAAAACTGTATCTAAAGCGTGAAGACTTATTACACGGCGGCGCACATAAAACCAACCAAGTACTTGGCCAAGCGTTACTTACTAAGCGCATGGGTAAAAAACAAGTAATTGCTGAAACAGGCGCAGGCCAACACGGCGTTGCAACCGCGCTTGCATGTGCATTACTGGGTTTAAAATGTCGAATTTATATGGGCGCAAAAGACGTTGAACGTCAGCAACCAAACGTATTTAGAATGAAGTTAATGGGCGCAGAGGTTATTCCGGTAACAGCGGGTTCTGGCACATTAAAAGATGCAGTAAATGAAGCCCTGCGTGACTGGTCAGCTAATTATCAAGACGCGCACTACCTACTAGGCACAGCTGCTGGTCCTCACCCATTCCCAACAATTGTTCGTGAGTATCAAAAAGTTATTGGTGAAGAAGCTAAACAACAAGTACTTAAAGCCGAAGGTCGTTTACCTGACGCTGTAATTGCCTGTGTTGGTGGTGGTTCAAACGCAATTGGTATGTTCACCGACTTTATTGACGAGCCAGGCGTTAAATTAATTGGTGTTGAGCCTGCTGGGAAAGGGCTTGATACAAATGAGCACGGTGCAACAATTTGTAAAGGCACTAAAGGTATATTACACGGTACTTACACGTACATTATGCAAAACGACGATGGCCAAATTGAAGAGTCTTACTCTGTATCAGCGGGTCTTGATTACCCTGCGGTTGGTCCTCAGCACGCATTTTTACACGAAACCGGTCGAGCGCAATACGTGGGTATCACAGATACAGAAGCGCTTGATGCGTTTCAATCACTTGCTAAAAACGAAGGGATCATTCCGGCGCTTGAATCAAGCCATGCGCTTGCTTATGCACTTAAGTATGCAGAAGAGCAAACCGAGGAAAGCGTTTTAGTTATTAATTTAAGTGGTCGTGGCGATAAAGATTTAGCACACGTTCACAATGTACTATCTGAAAGAGGTCAGCTATGAGCCAAGTAAAAACGGATCGTTACGGCAAAATGTTTGCAGCGCTTAACGAGAAAAAACAAGGTGCGTTTGTACCATTTGTAACAATTGGCGACCCAGGTAAAGAGCAAAGTGTTGCGATTATTAAAAGCCTAATTGACGGCGGCGCTGATGCACTTGAGCTTGGTATTCCGTTTTCTGATCCGATTGCGGATGGTCCTGTAATTCAAAAAGCTAATATTCGCGCACTTGATGTGCACATTAACACGCAAGATTGCTTTGATGTTATTAAAGAGATACGCGAGTATAACGCCGATATTCCAATTGGATTATTGCTTTACTCAAACCTAGTTTTTAAGCGCGGCATAGAAGCATTTTATAAAGATGCAAAAGCGGTAGGTGTAGACTCTATTTTAGTGGCTGACGTGCCTCTGCATGAATCTAAAATATTTAGAAAATCGGCAATGGATAACGGTGTAGACCCAATTTTTATAGCAACACCTAATGCAGATGATGACACACTTCGCCAATGCGCCTCTTACGGTCGTGGTTATACGTATTTACTATCGCGCGCAGGTGTTACCGGTACCGATACTAAAGCACAAATGCCAGCGGGTAATATTGTTACTAAATTAAAAGAATACCATGCAGCTCCTGCTCTTTTAGGATTTGGTATTTCAACGCCAGATGATGTAAAAGCGGCTCTTAATGCAGGCGCAGCAGGTGCTATTTCAGGCTCTGCTGTAGTTAAAATTATTGAAGCTAACCTTAACGATTTAGACGCAATGACAACGCAGTTAAAAGCATTTGTTAGTGAAATGAAAGCCGCAACCGCATTATAAAAAGTGTAAATTTACGCATTAAAAAAGGGCAATTAAATGCCCTTTTTTGTTTTTTAAAAGCAAATTAGTGAGCTTGGTGTTTACCCTCTAAAATCTCTTCAATAAATTTAGCATTAAATGCTTCTAAATCAGCTGGGCTTCGGCTTGTTACCAAACCTTGGTCTACACATACTTCTTGGTCAACCCAATTAGCACCTGCATTAATTAAATCGCTTTTAATACTAGGAAAAGAAGTAATAGTGCGGTCGCGCAATTTATTAATTTCAGCTAACAACCACGGTGCGTGGCAAATAGCAGCAACGGGTTTGTTTTTTTCTGCACCAAAAAATCCATCAATAAATGCTTTAGCATCTTTATCTTGGCGTAAACTGTCTGGATTAAATAAACCACCAGGAAGCATAAGCGCGTCGTAATCAGCAGAATCCGCGTTTGTAACTAGTTTATCTACTGTTACTTTATCGCCCCACTTGTCTTCATCCCAGCCAGTAATTTGGCCTTCTTTAATTGATACTATTTCGATGTTTGCACCAGCATCAAGTAATGCGCTGCGTGGAGATAAAAGCTCACTTTGCTCAAATCCATCAGTGGCTAAAATTGCGATTTTTTTGCCTTGTAAACGTGTGCTTGTTTGTAATGTACTCATTGAGATCTCCTTATTTTCTTAAAAGGTATATTTAAAATACACAATCAAAAAAGCACGATGCGTGCCGATAACAAGCAATTGAAAATAAAGGAGTTAATTTAAGTAGGATTTATAATGCCATGTAAATCATTTAGAAGGGATGAAAAAACTACATAGATCAGACATAGCTTTGCTACTTGGTGATTTAAATACAGAAGCTTCGCTTCTCGCGTGAGCAAGCTCAACGCCTACAACTAACGCTCGGCATTATGTTTATTTTGTAGACGCACAACTTGTTGGCGTGATGGGCAAAGCCCATAATTTTATGTTTAATAACTCCACGCAAAGCTCAATCAACGACCAAGCTAAGTAATGCTATTTAAAGCAGGTCTTTTAACGCCTTAGCTGGTTTAAAAACCGCTTTATTTGCGCCTTCTATTTCAATTGCAGCCCCTGTTTGTGGGTTACGCCCAGTACGCGCTGGATAATAACTTAGTGCAAAGGTACCAAAGCCATTAATTTGAACTTGATCGCCCTCAGAAAGCGATTTAGTAATGACTTTTTGCAAGCTTGAAAGTGCCGCTTGAGAATCTTTTTTTGTTAATTCACTTTTGTGTGCAATGGCAGCAACGAGTTCTGCTTTATTCATTTTAGGCTCCTAAATACACGCCAAATCAGTGTTGGTTAAGCGTGGGAATATGATGATATGAAAAATACCAAACCAAATTGGTAATAAAGCCACGCAGGCTAAGGGTTACAGGGCAACAAGTCAACCTTGTAGTTGCTAAGCTTTATGTGGTAAAAAGCCTTTGACTCTTTTTTGTATAATTTAGGTAGTATATGCACGCATTAATTGAATACATTCCACTCATACTGTTTTTTGCAGTGTTTAAACTCGTCGATATTTATTGGGCTACCGGTTTATTAATGGCCACTACGCTTATTCAAGTTGCTTATAGCTACTTTAAACATGGCAATGTACCTACTCGTCATTGGATATTTTTTGGCATTGCTGCCGTGTTTGGTACGCTAACGCTGGTACTTCATGATGAGCAATACATTAAATGGAAAGCAACACTGATATATGCAGGTTTAAGTTTAACGTTACTTGTTAGCCGTTATGTACTTAATAAAAATCTCGTTAAAAAAGCGCTTAGCTCAATCCTCGAAAACGCTAATGATACAAAGCAAGCCATTGTTGTCCCAGAACCGTTATGGGATAAGCTTAATTTAATGTGGGTTGTAATTACTGCTGGCATCGCAGCACTAAACATTTATATTGCATATAATTTTTCGCTCGACTTTTGGGTTAACTTTAAAGTGTTTGGTTTAATGGGTATTACTTTTGTAAGCATTTTTGCCACCATTATTGCCTTGTACAAGTACCTCCCTGATGAAGAGGAAACAGCAAAGTAAGCCCCCTCGTCATAAAAGTGTCGTCTTAGCTTGTTAGCTTATTAAAAAAAGCAAGTTGAGACGACCTTGAACGCTAACCAATACCGCTGGTTTGAATTTACCCTCATTTTTATATTGCTGCCCTTGTTGGGTTTTGGATTACGCGAGCATTTAGCTAATTGGCTTATCCCTGCGCTTATTATACTTATGAGTGTGTGTTGTATGTTGCTACTGGGCGATCCCCATTTTAAACGGTTTAGACTCACAAGCCTTGGGCAATTTTCTGCTGTTAAAAGGCGTGTGTTTAGCTTCTTTTTTTTAGGTGCGCTGTTCTCAGGCATGTTTTACGGGATTATTCATCAAGGCAACTGGTTTACCCTTCCCCGTAACTCGTTTAATGATTGGCTTTTACTGTTGGTGCTGTATCCAATACTGTCGGTTATTCCTCAAGAATTAATATTCCGAACGTATTTTTTTCATCGTTATAAACGCATCATGCCAAAAAAAGCAGTGCGTATTGTAGTCAGTGCGAGTGTATTTGCGCTGGCGCATATTGTGTATGCAAATTGGATTGCAGTAGCCTTAGCCTTTTTGGGCGGTTTACTGTTTGCGTATACCTACGCACAAAGCCGCTCAACGGTCGTGTGTGTTATTGAACACAGCTTATGGGGGCTATGGATGTTTACACTCGGGATTGGCAGCTACCTCGATTCAGGCGCATTTAACTAATATAACAAACATTAAAAAATCCGATACTAGAAAACTAATATCGGATTTTGAATATTTCTAAAACCACTTAACTAATGGTTAAAATAACGACTCAAACTCACCATTTGGAAATAAAACACCAGGAATACCACGTACCGCAGTAACATCAGCTAGTTTAGTATCACCAAAATATAAACCGCCACTGTAATTACGGCCCTTCTGCTTAACATCTAACCAACGTCCATTTTCGCCTTTCGCTATTAGATTAATGTTGCCACTAACATCACGAATACGTAAATCTAACGCGCGATTTTGTATGCTAACAAATATATCTGTAGAAGTAAGTTCTGATAAGTTTTCCACGTCGCCTACGTACGCAAATTTAAAATCGCTTGCACCACTCAATGGAAAATCTAATTCAAAAGTAAATGCTAAATCGTCATTATCTTCACCAACAAAAGGCGAAGCCTCTACTGCTGTGATATGAAATGCAGTGCTTTGAATGTCACTTACGTAATCACCATTAAAATCAAAAGTAGATAACGTGGTTGACTCCTCACCTAGTGAATTAACAAAACGATTTAAGTTTACTGATAAATCACCTTCGAGTTTACCCGCTGCTTTATTGATAATTACGTTGGTCGTTACCTGTGTAATACCCGTATCGGCTTCTGGGTTTAATTCACTTTGAGCATCTATGCCATCAAACTCAATCAGCAACTCACTTACATCCACACTTAATACCGTAGTACCATTTGTGACCGTTGCGCTCATTACACCTTCGATTTTATTACCTAATACACCACTTACTCTGAAAGTTGGAATTGATAAATCAATGGTTATAGGTAACTCATCATATGTGCCAGTAATAGCCCAAGTATAAGGTGATTGGCTGTAATCAATATCTAAATCACGAAGCTTATATTGCCCTGATGGTGTAGAGCCATCAGCTAGTGGTGAATAATTTGTGATAACTTCGTTTAAAGCATTACTAAGTGCATCAAGGGTTCTTTGTGTATCTTCATCAAACGCACCTTCAAGCTCAGTAAATTTTGCGTCTAATTCATCTGAATAGCTTTTTTCTTGAAGTCTTGCAACACCAATTATATTTCGCGTATCAACAAGTAACTCTCTTGAGTCTAAGCTTTGCACTTCTGCTGAGCGAGCCTGCCAATTTGTAAATGTAGTTACACTTGCAATCGTTTGCTTAACTTGACCAGCTACATTTTTCAACAAAGCATTACCTTGGTCGCTAAATAAGTTGTCTGTAACATACTGCGCTGCTAAGTCGCTGTAATCTTGCCAAGCTTGCTGGTCAGTCTCCAAGTTAGTAAATGCATTAAAAGCACTTTCAACACTAAACGAACTATCAGCAACACCAGCTAAAATTGCCGCGTAGGTGAAGGCATTTGTCACCATTTCTGCTTCAACACTTGCATTTAAATTACTGTGCGTTAAATGATAAAAAGGCGTGGCTGATAAACTCGCCTGTGTAGCACTAAAGCCTTCTTCTGTAATTGCTTTGCTCAATGGTGATAAATAAACCTTATTTACTCCCGGTGCACTAAATGCATCCGCTTTGTAATTAAGGGTAACGGTTGTCAATTCTTGGTAGTCGATTAACCGGTTTGCGTTTAAGTCATTTACATCACCACGCACAGTTCTGCCACACCCTGTAAATCGCGGACAAGGTAGAGCTGTATCGCTAGGTATAAACTCAAAACTATTAAAAGTAAGTGGAGTTACACTTACACTCGCAGTATTGATGTTTTCGACTTCAATTGATTCTTGCACCACCCCATCGCTATCTAAAACATTAAGCGTGCCCTGTGGTGATTGCCAATTAGATACATAAAAACTCACAGAAGAAGATGTAGCAATTTCACTCACTGCAACAGATTCTGAACTGTCACTGTCTGATGAAGAACCACAACCTGCCAATGCAATAGCGACCCCTAAAGGTATAATTTGTTTTAACATCTTCATTCCTTAAAACTTAATGTTCACGTACCAATTCACATTCGCATAATAGGCTTTATCTAAATCTAGGCTATCTGTTTGTAAATTAAGACCAAAATATTCGTTTTCTATACCAACTAAAAATGCTTCGCTTTTTGTTTCGTAGCCTGCTTGTACTCGCCAATGATCCCAAAAGTGAATACGGCCTTTTAATTGGCTAAACGTGTCTTTATCGTAACGTTTTAAAGTTAACTGAGTCGAAAATCGGTCGTTTATTCTGTAATCGGCAAATGCTTGTAGTCGCATTTCCATTTCGAAATCATGAGATACCGTATTTCCAAATGCAGATGTTTTTAATGAAACTGTTGGCTGAGTAATAATATCGCCGTTATCATCTTCGCTAAATGGAATTTCAGTCGTTTGACCCTTTACAGAGCCGCTGTCTTCGTACTCTGTTTTATACAGCAAATCTTTTACGCTAAAACCAACTTTAAGCTCATCATTTACTTGCCAATCGGCAAAAATATCTAGGCTATAGCCTAGCCCTTCAGGCTTTTGTGAAGGTGTAAATTCTTTAAATAAAATATCTTTTGAAAAGTTGTAATCGACAGTTACAGCACCTTCAACTTCATCACTAAAAATCTCACCATTTACAGTGGCATCTTGATAGTGTGAGCTGGCAAAAACAGAAAGCTTAGGTGTTATTGTTAATGCATTTTTATCTAAAAATTTAAAATCATAAGATACGAATACACCATTAGACGTTGCTTGTTTAGCATCGAGGTAATAGGTATAAAATCTATCTTCAAACTCTAAATCATTCTTTTCGGTATGAGTATATTTAGCTGTATCAGGATCAAAGTTAATAACATAGTCATAACGACTTTGTAAACCCACTTTAAAATTACCGTAGCCAACACCCACTTCAAAAATATTATAGGTAAATGCACTGTCACCCGATTTTAATGGTGCATCAAAATCATCTACAAAGGCTTGTACTGGTTGTGCTTCAGTATAAATTTCTGCGTCAAAATGAGTAAATATTTGAAATTGGTTATCTGCGGAAGCAAGAGGAGAAATAAAAGCTGTTGAAAATCCTAACAAGAGAATTTTTTTTTTCATAATTTAATCGCTTTCTATAAAAAAAGGGAAAAGCGCTGCTTTCCCCTTTTATAGTTTAAATATTACTTAGATGAATCAATTAAATCAACATCAGTGTAAGGCACTACATCACCATCGATGTAAGTGATAGATACACCGTTAGTAACTTTAGAAGCAGTACCAAATGACATCATTTCGCCATTGTACATAGCTTTAACATCACCAGTGTAACCTGTAGATTCCATACCAGTTAGAGATAATGTGTAACCCATTGCTGCGTCACCTTTAACCATAACTTCTAATGTACTTTCATCTTCATCACCACTACTGTCAACCATACCCATTACTTTAAAGTCTAAGTCGCCAGACATACCTTCAAGTGTAATACTTGAAGAATCTGATTCTTCAGTTGCAGTAATGTTTAGCATACCAGTGAAACCAGAATCACCGTCCATAATTTCAACGTGGTTCCAAGCTTCAGTGTTAACAATTTCAGCGTCATCAACTGTGTCAGCATTTACTGCACCATCAAATGTGAATATTAAACATGAATCAATTTGCGTAGGATCAATAATCGTACCGTCAGCAAACAGTTCACACTCTTCTAGAGCTGCAGTACGACTTTCACCCGTAACAAGTGAAACAGTTGCGTCATTTTCACCCATTAATGTAGCGCCCCAAGCAACAACTAATTGCTCGCCTTGGTATGAAGCTGAAGCACTGATCATTTCACCGGTAGTTTCGTTCTCTAATTCTAAAACTAACGCATCTAAGTCATAGTTATATGACCAATCAGGTTGACGAGTAGAAGTACCTTCACCTGAGTTACCCATTTCAGCTAGTTCATCAATTACGTCAGCAAGAACGTCTGCTGCATCGATAACCGCTTGACCGCCAGTGTTAGTAAGCACAGTCATAGTCGATAATGACTCTGATGTAGCTTTAACAGAAGTTAGTACTTCAAGTTTAGCAACCGCCGCTTCAGCAACAAGTTGTAGGTTATAAGCTGTTACAAATTGCTCGCTAGCTAGGTCACCTTGAGCTACAGCAGCTGTTTGCATAGCTGTAAGCGCATCAATCATTGCTTGTGCGCCTTCGCCTTCAAGGTCTAGGTAAGCATTAGCAGCAACAAGTGCTTGCTCAATAGCAATTTCAAGTGCATCAACAGCAGCAGCAAAATCAGACGCAGCAGTAACAGCAGTCATAGCAAGCTCAAGAGCTTCAGTTGCGTTTGCGGCTGTATCTACCATTGCACCTTCTGCGTTAGCAAGTGCGCTTGTAGAAGCTGCTTCAGCTGTGTCTGCTGCTGATTTTTTCTCATCAGCAACGTCTGCAGTGTCTTCAGCAACTAGTTTTGCAGCAGCAAGAGCAATATCAAACGTTTCAATCGCTGCTTCTGCTTCCGCTACTAGTGCAGCTAATGCAGCGTCGTATGCAACGGTGTCAGTTACAGCAACACCTGCGTCTGTTTGTAAAGACGTTGCAGAATCAAGAATCTGTTGGTAATCAGAGCTTTGAGTAACTAACGCTTTTGCAGCAGTTACATAACCTTGTGATTTAACAAAAATAGAACCCGCTTTAGCTGTTAAACCAGCAGTAGCAGCTTCATTTTTCAGTAATGTTACAGCGCTTACAAATGCAGCTGCGTTATCAGCCGTAAGAGCATCGCCACCCATTGCTTGAACATCAGCAAGTGAACTTTGAGCTGTTTCAATATCCATTTCTAATGCAGTAAGTGCAGTCTGTGAAGCTGTAACTTCTATTGTTAAAGCAGCTGCTAGAGCTGTATAAAAATCATCTCCAACTGTACACTCTGCACCAGTACAACCAATTACTTCTAGTGCTTTTTTAACTTTTACTGCAGCGGCTGCAAGGCCGGCATCAGTTGCTGCACCATTTTTAACAGCTTTGTCTTTAGCTGCTTTTGCTTTTTTAGCAATACCTACTGAATTAGCGGCAAACGCATCAATTTGTGCTTGTGTTGCATTAGGGTTGTTAATAGAGAATGCCGTTTTTAAAGCGTTTTCAATTGCAGTTTCATCACCCGTTGCTACAGCAACAAAAATGTTTGCAGTATTTGTAATTGCTGTTTGTAACATTGTAGCTATTGCAGCAATGCCAGCGTCAGTATTACCTTTAAACTGGCCTGATTTAATACCAGCTTTAATGCTGCTCATTACATCACCAATTGAAGGTAAACCTTGAATTGAAGATGAAAGCTGTGCAATTGCTAAAATACCGTCAGTAAGTTCTTCTTCGCCATCAACATTACTTAAATCTACAGCGCCGCCGTTAGATAAATCGCCAATAATAGCAGAAAGTAAAAGTGCTGCGTCTTGACCCATTACTTGTACAACAGTGTTTAAGCTAGCTGTAGCAATAGCGTCTTCATCTACACTTGAACCTGAGTCAAGAAGAAGACCCGCCACTAACGATGTTAAAAAAGTAACATTAGCTTTATAAGAACCTAAAACATTGGCATCGCCAGCTGCACCGCTAGCTCCAGATGTATCTGCTTCAACAGCTGGAATAAACTTAACAACAGAAAGCTCTAGGTCAGTTTTGTACCATTCGCCAAACTCAATATCAGTATCGCCATCATTTTCGTCGTCAACTTCTGGCGCTTCATCGTAAGTGCCACAACCTACGTAAGCATCACAACGTAAAAAGCTATCATCGCCTTCTTCAGACGTTTTAACTGTAATGTAAACAGGTCCAGTAAAATCATCATCTAGGTAGATGCTGTAACGACCGTTTTCATCAGTTAGCACTTCAGGGTTAGCGGCAATTTTACTTGCTTCTACCGCTGCATCTGCAGCATCTTGTGATAGTGCTTCTTCAGAAAAAGACTCAGCCTCTGCTGAAGCAGCTGAGCGAAATGCAACAGGAACGCTTTGACCAGATGCATCTAAAGTCATTACAGTTACTACTGCACTTTTCATTGAACCTTTAACTGCTTTACCTGTTACTTCAATGTTAAATTGTGCATCGCCCGTTGCAGTGAAAGATTCTACAGGTGTAACAGGAATATTTCTGTCGTTATCAGAACCACATGCTGTTAAGCCTAATGTAAGTGCAACTGAAGCTGCAATAGGTGTAAATTTGATCGTACGCTTTACCATTTATTTCTCCTTGATAGCCTGGAATGAGTATCAGAAATTAGTTTAGTTGATAGTGATTTATGTAAGCTTTTTTATTCAAAAAGCATCAAAAAAGTACACAATCATAACTTTTGTTACTAGAACATTAAAAATACCATTAAGCTATATAGTTATGCTACATATTTATACGTTTTATAGAAGTATTTATCTTTATTCTATGAGCTACTTCTTTATCAGCATCTCTATTATTCAATAACCTATAGACACTCATAAAGAACCAGCACATATTGATACAATATATTCACTTTATTAAATGAATATTACATATAATCTAGTTTGTTAATTATATTCTTCAAGTAAATGCGGTGGATGAGAGCGAAAAAAGACGATAATTCGAAAAATTAATGAAAAAGGATTATTTCTAACGAGTGTGAGTAGGTTTTACTTTAGCTAAGCAAACGTTTATAAAATTTGTTTGCTTAACTAAAATAAATGTTTAGTTGCGCTTAACTTCACCAGTGATTAGTAAGGGACTCTTACAACCCCTTCCATTAATACACGTGCACTTCGGCTCATACTTGCTTTGGTAACTAGCCAGTTGCCAGCATTATTTTTAGCCTCAGCACCTACTTTTAGCGTGCCCGACGGGTGACCAAAGTTAACTTCACTCAATGCACCGCCACCAGCGGCTATATTTACGAGTGTGCCTTCAATTGCTGCGGCAGTGCCAATAGCTACAGCGGCTGTGCCCATCATGGCATGATGCAGTTTACCCATCGACATTGCGCGCACGAGTAAGTTAATGTTGGCAGCCTCAATAAATTTACCGCTAGATGCAGCGTAATCTAAAGGCGCTGCAACAAACGCAACCTTTGGTGTATGTTGGCGAGCTTGCGCTTCACTAATATTAGTGATTAAGCCCATTTTAACGGCGCCATAAGCGCGAATGGTTTCAAGCTTTTCAAGCGCTGCAACATCGTTATTTATATCGTCTTGCAGCTCTGTGCCGGTATAATTAATATCAGCGGCGTTAATAAATACAGTAGGAATACCTGCATTTATCATGGTTGCTTTTAGAGTACCAACACCTGGAACCTCTAAGTCATCAACTACGTTACCTGTTGGAAATAACGCGCCATCGCCATCAGCCGGGTCTATAAATTCAAGTTTTACTTCAGCTGCAGCAAATGTAACGCCATCGAGCTCAAAGTCGCCGGTTTCTTGTACTTCGCCATTGGTCATAGGGACATGCACTAATATGCTTTTATTAATATTAGCCTGCCACACACGCACAATAGCAACACCGTTATTAGGTACTCTGCTTTTATCAACCAAACCATTACTAATAGCAAAAGCCCCCACTGCTGACGTTAAGTTGCCGCAGTTACCGCTCCAATCTACAAAAGGTTTATCTATAGCCACTTGACCAAACAAGTAATCAACATCGTGATCAGCTTGCTCACTTTTACTTAGGATTACGGTTTTACTGGTGCTTGATGTAGCGCCGCCCATTCCATCCGTTTGTTTGGTATACGGATCGGGGCTGCCAATAACACGCAGTAATAAATTGTCGCGCGCCTCGCCTGCTACTTGAGCAGGCTTTGGCAAATCAGTTAAATTAAAAAATACACCTTTACTGGTGCCGCCACGCATATAAGTTGCAGGCACTTTAATTTGCGGTTTAAACATAGTGTTTGCCCTTATGCAGATTGCGTTGCTTCTAAAAAGTCTTGAGCAAAGCGTTGTAACACACCACCAGCTGCGTAAATAGAAAGCTCTTCTTGGGTATCTATACGGCACTTCATAGGCACAGTAAGCACTTCACCATCTTTACGGGTAATACTTAAATTAACGGTGGCACCTGGTTTTAAATCACCCGTTACATCGTACGTTTCACTGCCATCCAGCTTTAGAGTTTTACGCGTTGTGCCTGCTTTAAACTCAAGCGGTAAAACCCCCATACCAATTAAGTTAGTACGGTGAATACGCTCAAAGCCCTCTGCTGCGATTACTTCAACGCCTGCAAGCCTTACGCCTTTTGCAGCCCAATCGCGCGACGAACCTTGACCGTAATCGGCACCGGCTACGATAATAAGCGGCTGTTTACGCTCCATGTAGGCTTCGATTGCTTCCCACATACGGGTATTAGTGCCTTGTGGCTCTAGGCGAGCGTAAGAACCTTGTTTAACGTCGCCGTTTTCGTCCAGTACCATTTCATTAAGTAGTTTTGGGTTTGCAAATGTTGCGCGCTGCGCTGTTAAATGATCGCCCCGGTGCGTTGCATACGAGTTGTAGTCTTCCTCTGGCACGTTCATTTTGGTCAGGTATTCGCCAGCAGCACTACTTGCCATAATTGCGTTTGATGGCGATAAATGATCCGTTGTAATGTTATCGCCAAGTACTGCAAGCGCGCGCATACCGGTCATAGTGCGCTCACCCGCAAGTGCACCTTCCCAATAAGGAGGGCGACGAATGTAGGTGCTTTCTGGGCGCCAGTCGTAAAGTGGGTCGTTATCTTCACCGTAATCTACGGTTAAATTAAACATAGGCTCGTATACTTTTCTAAATTGCTCTGGCTTAACACTGTGCTTAATTACTGCGTCAATTTCTTCATCTGATGGCCATAAATCTTTAAGCGTAATGTCGTTGCCTTGTTGATCTTGCCCAAGTACCCCTTTTTCAATATCAAAGCGAATAGTACCTGCAATGGCGTACGCAACAACCAAAGGAGGTGACGCTAAAAATGCTTGCTTAGCATAAGGGTGAATACGCCCGTCAAAGTTGCGATTGCCCGAAAGCACCGCTGTAGTGTATAAATCGCGATCAATTACTTCTTTTTGAATAACAGGGTCAAGCGCCCCGCTCATACCGTTGCACGTTGTACACGCAAAACCAACAATGCCAAAGCCAAGTTGCTCAAGCTCTGTTAGTAGGTTTGCATCTTCAAGGTACGATTGCACCGCTTTTGAGCCCGGTGCTAATGAAGTTTTAACCCAAGGTTTGCGCATTAAACCCTTAGCATTTGCGTTACGGGCAAGTAGTGCAGCGGCAATTACATTACGTGGGTTACTGGTATTGGTACAACTAGTAATCGCGGCAATAATACATGCGCCGTCTGGCATTAAGCCTTCTTCATTTTCAACAACACCCGAAATACCTTCTTTAGCTAAATCGCTTGTCGATACACGGCGGTGCGGATTAGATGGACCTGCAATATTGCGCCCCACGCTTGATAAATCAAACTTAAGTACACGTTCGTATTTTGCGGTTTTTAAGCTATCGCTCCAAAGGCCTGCTGTTTTTGCGTAGTTTTCTACAAGGGCAATTTGTTCTTCTTCACGCCCTGTTAAACGCAAATAATCTATTGTTCTATCATCGATATAAAACATGGCGGCAGTTGCGCCAAATTCAGGCGTCATGTTTGAAATGGTTGCTCTGTCGCCAAGTGTAAGCGCGTCGGCACCTTCACCGTAAAACTCTAAATAAGTAGATACAACACGTTGTTCGCGTAAAAATTCAGTAATGGCCAACACAATATCGGTAGCGGTAATACCTGGTTGGCGCTTACCTGTTAGCTCAACACCAACAATATCAGGCAAGCGAATATATGAAGCACGGCCAAGCATAACGCTTTCAGCTTCAAGCCCACCTACACCCACGGCAATAACGCCCAGTGCATCAACATGAGGCGTGTGGCTGTCGGTGCCAACTAAAGTATCTGGGAATGCAATGCCATCTCGGTTTTGAATAACCGGCGACATTTTTTCAAGGTTAATTTGATGCATAATGCCGTTACCCGGTGGAATAACATCAATATTTTTAAACGCAGTTTTAGTCCAGTTTATAAAATGAAAACGGTCATCATTGCGTCTGTCTTCGATGGCGCGGTTTTTTTCAAATGCGTCAGGATCAAAACCGGCATGCTCTACCGCCAGTGAATGATCCACTATTAACTGCGTAGGTACTACCGGATTCACTTTAGCCGGATCGCCGCCTTTAGCTGCAATTGCATCACGAAGCCCAGCTAAATCAACAAGCGCTGTTTGGCCTAAAATATCGTGGCACACTACGCGCGCCGGATACCACGGAAAATCTAAATCTTGCTTTCGCTCAATTAGCTGGTTAAGTGCATCGGTTAACATAGCAGGGTCGCATCGGCGTACTAGGTTTTCGGCAAATACACGCGATGTATAAGGTAGTGTGGCGTATGCACCTGGCTTAATTGCATCTACGGCTTCTTGCGTATCGTAATAGTCGACGTTTGAGCCAGGTAAAGGTTTACGGTATTGGGTGTTATTAATTATGGTCATGGTAAGGATTCGCTAATTTGGTGACGGTGTTTGCTCACAGCTAGCGTGTTTAATAAAAAGTTTGAGAAAAACTACTCGCTAGTGGCTATGTGCAATAAAAAAGTGAGCACATGCGTGCTCACCCATTTTTAACGTGACTCTATTGGTGTGTAACTGCGTGCATCAGGCCCTGTGTAATCGGCACTTGGGCGAATAATACGGTTGTTAGCGCGCTGCTCTTTTACATGGGCAGTCCAACCCGTAACACGGCTCATTACAAATATTGGCGTAAATAATTTAGTTGGAATATCCATAAAGTGATAAGCAGATGCATGGAAAAAATCGGCATTACAAAACAGTTTTTTCTCGCGCCACATAATTTCTTCACAACGAACAGACACAGGGTAAAGCACGGTATCGCCCACCTCTGCCGCTAGTTTTTCAGACCACTTTTTAATAATTACATTACGCGGATCAGACTCGCGATAAATCGCATGACCAAAGCCCATTATTTTGTCTTTACGTTCAAGCATGCCCATAATTTCTTGCTCAGCATGTTCAGCGCTTGTAAAACCTTGAATCATATCCATTGCCGCTTCGTTAGCACCACCATGTAATGGACCACGCAGCGTACCAATCGCACCCGTTACGCAAGAATGAATATCAGAAAGCGTTGATGCACACACACGCCCTGTAAAGGTAGAGGCGTTAAACTCGTGCTCTGCGTACAAAATTAGTGATACATTCATTACCTGTGCAAACAATTCACTAGGTGCTTTGTCGTGTAACAGCGTTAAAAAATGTGCGCCAACAGAGTCGTCATCTGTTTGTGTTTCAATGCGTACGCCGTCGTGTGTGAAGCGGTACCAGTAACAAATAATACTTGGGAACACAGCAACCATACGATCAATTGCATCATTAGCTTGGCTAAAATCAAGCTCCATTTCAAGGTTACCTAACATTGAGCAGCCCGTGCGCATTACATCCATTGGATGCGCGTCTTTAGGAATATTTTCAAGCACGGTTTTAAGTGCATCTGGTAAGCCGCGTAAGCTTTTTAGCTTTGCTTTATATTCTGCCAATTCGCTTGTGGTTGGTAACTCACCACGTGAAAGTAAAAAAGACACTTCTTCAAACTGCGCTTTTTCGGCAAGTTCGCTAATATCGTAACCACAATACGTTAAACCAGAACCACTTTGTCCAACAGTACACAATGCTGTTTGACCAGCCACTTGTCCGCGTAAACCCGCGCCGCCTAATGCTTTATCTACCATGATCTTCTCCTATCTTAAATTTGTGTGTGATTTTATTATTTGTCAGATTTTGATGAAAAAAGTGTGTCGAGTGTGTTCTCGTACGTGTGGTAATCTAAAAAGTCGTAAAGTTCAGAGCGCGTTTGCATATTTTCAATTTGGCTTTGTTGCGAACCTTCATTTAAAATTGCTGAATACACGTTTAGTGCTGCTTTGTTCATGGCTCTAAATGCACTGAGTGGGTAAAGCACCATTTCAACACCTACATTGCTTAACTGCTCTTTTGTGTAAATAGGTGTTTGGCCAAACTCAGTAATGTTTGCCAAAATTGGAACGTTAATCGCTTTTGCAAACGCTTGGTAATCAGCAAGGTCGTGTACGGCTTCTGCAAAAATAGCGTCAGCACCGGCTTCAACACAGGCAGCTGCACGGTCTATCGCGGCGTTTAAACCTTCTTTTTGAAATGCATCAGTACGCGCCATAATGTAAAAATCGCTATCGGTTTTTGCATCAACCGCCGCTTTAATGCGGTCAACCATTTCACCTTGGCTTACAATTTCTTTATTAGGGCGATGACCACAGCGTTTTTGCGCTACTTGGTCTTCTATATGAAAACCCGCCGCACCCGCTTTAGTCATTTCTTTTACTGTGCGTGCAATGTTAAACGCCCCACCCCAACCGGTATCGGCATCAACAAGTAATGGTAAGTCGCTAGCACCTGTAATACGACGAATATCTTCAAGCACGTTATCAAGGCTTGTCATACCTAAATCAGGCATACCAAACGAGGCGTTTGCAACACCGGCACCTGAGAGGTAAATAGCTTGGTGACCCATTTTTTCAGCCATCATCGCTGTGTAGGCGTTAATAGTACCTACCACTTGTAACGGGCGGTTATTGGCAATAGCGTGTTTAAACTTTAATCCTGCTGACATTACTTTCTCCTCACTTTGAACGGTTGCTACGTGGAGTAACTTGTAGTTTTAATCTGTAATTGTGACTGTTTAACTGCTCTTGCTAGATTTTAACTTTTAGCTTTTAGCAGCTTCTGTTTTTTGCGACTAATATCAATCTGTATGCGTATAAGGTCTATTTAACGATAAGAAAATCGTTCTGTAACTAGGCAATAATTTTTATGTTTAGTGGTTCTAAACAAAAAATTTTTAACGACGTTACGGAGCGATTTAATCCGTTAAATTGTTCGAATACTCATATTGATTGGTATACATCAAATTTGGTTTGAATATTTGCTTGCGATGCACTGATATGGCGCTTCATGAGCATTTCGGCCAGTTCACCGTCGTGGTTTTCAATGGCGTTAATAATCGCTAAATGCTCATCAAACGCTTTTGATACACGCGGCCCCACCATGCCCATTTGTACACGGTACATGCGTATTAATTGATAAAGCTCATTACACAGTAAATGAATTAAATGCGCGTTTTTACTGCCTTGAATAATACGGTAATGAAAATCTAAATCGCCGGCTTCTTGATAATAAGATTCGCCTTCTTTAACACGTTGTGTTTGTAGGTGTTGATTAAGTAATTGCTTTAAGCCTTTTACTTCTTCGGGTTCCATATTGTCGGCAGCAAGCCTACATGCCAAGCCTTCAAGTGAGCTGCGAACTTGATAAACTTCAATCAAACGCTCAGCGGTAAGGGCAACTACTCGGCAACCTACGTTAGCTTTACGCTCAACAAGGTAGCAACTTTCTAGGCGATTCAATGCCTCTCTAAGCGTTGCACGGCTTACACCATAACGTTTGGCAAGCTCAGGCTCTGATATTTTACTGCCTTGAACTATGCTTCCTTCAACAATCTCACGGCGCATATCTACAAATACTTGATCTGATGCGGTAGTTATAGGCGCTTCGTTTATAAATGTGTGTGTCATAAGTTATTTTTTAGATTGTCGACAATTAATGTGGTTACTATGGGCTTATTAAAAAATCATGTCAACCCTTAAACCTATCAAAACGGCTAAAAAACACACTCATTGTCGACACTATTAATCTAACGTCGTATAAAATACGCTTTAAAATAGGCCAAACCAATAAAGTGTCGACATAGCAATAAATTGGATGTTACGTTTTTAAGCACTGAAAATGCGTTATATAAATGCTATTATCACGCTTTATTTTTATAGTATGAGCTAACGCGTGAACGCCAACACTTTTATTCCTGAGCACTTTATTGATGACGTTAAAACCTATTTACCAGGGCATCTAAACTTAGATGACTTTTTAAATGCGTGTCGTAGGCCCCTCAGAAAATCTATCCGCGTTAATACATTAAAAATTAGCATTGAAGAATTTGTAAAACGTGCCACTGAAAAAAATTGGCTGCTAACCCCAATCCCATGGTGCAGTGAAGGCTTTTGGTTAGAACGCCCATGCGATGAAGAGCAAAACCTAGCCCTAGGTAATACCGACTTACATCTAAGCGGTGCTATGTACGTGCAAGAGGCAAGTTCAATGCTGCCGCCTATTGCCTTAAAACAAAGTATTGAACTCGCAGACTCTCAAAATAACACCGTGCTTGATATGGCATCAGCACCGGGTTCTAAAACATCGCAACTTGCAGCACTTATGGATAACCAAGGTGTGCTTGTTGCAAACGAGCTTTCGTCATCGCGCCTAAAAGTACTTAGCGCTACATTAAAACGCATGGGAGTTGGCAACTGTGCGCTCTCGCATTTTGATGGCGTTATATTTGGCAACTACATGTTTGAATGCTTTGATAGCATATTGCTAGACGCGCCCTGCTCTGGCGAAGGCACGGTACGTAAAGACGCCGACGCACTAAAAAATTGGTCAATAGAATCAAACATACAAATAGCCCAAGTACAAAAAGACTTAATTAAAAGCGCATTTTACGCATTAAAGCCAGGTGGCACATTAGTGTATTCAACCTGCACACTTACTCCACTCGAAAACCAGCAAGTGTGCGATTATTTACTCAGTGAATTTGGCGACTATATAACGCCTGAGTCACTAAGTGATTTATTTGAAGGTGCAAGTAAAGCCACAACTAATGAGGGCTATTTACATGTTTGGCCGCAAACATTCGATAGCGAAGGCTTTTTTATTGCTAAATTTAAAAAGCACACCAGCTGTAATAATCCAAATCAAACTGTTAAAAAAGGTGCATTCCCATTTAACGAGTTTGATAAAAAACAAAGTGCCGCGTTTATGCAATCGCTTAAAAAGCACTTTGGGTTAACTAACCTACCTGGCAGCTTAATGCAGCGCGATAAAGAGCTGTGGTTATTTCCTGAAGGATTTGAAGCCATACAAAATAAGATTAAGTACGCACGTTTAGGTATTCAAATTGGCATTATTCATAAAAATGGCGTGAGACTAACGCACGAGTATGCAACCGTATTTGGCAATGAGTGTAAAACTAATATTTACGCGTTAAATAACGAGCAAGCCAATGATTATTTTCAAGGTAAAGATATACGCTTAACTGAAGCAACTCAAACAATTGGTGAAGTAGTATTAACACTGTGTGGTTGCCCTATCGGGCTAGGCAAATGGCAAAAAAATAAGATTAAAAACTCACTACCACGAGATCTAGTGCAAAATACACAGTTAATAAGCTGGGTTTAATCGATATACTTTACAATATATTAACCATATAATAGTAAAGCATTTAAATGAACTTTGTACGTAGCTGGGCCAGTACATAAAATTAATGATGATTAATTTACTAGCGTTATTAATAGGTCTCATTTACAAAGAATGTATATCAAATAAGGAATAATAGTTTGCAGTTCAGGGAAGATATTAATGGCTTAAGGGCCATAGCAGTTATTGCTGTTGTTTTATTTCATTTTAACTCATCTTGGATGCCTGGTGGATTTGCAGGCGTAGATGTATTTTTTGTTATCTCCGGTTTTTTAATGACAGGGATAATATTTAAAGGATTAGAACAACAAAATTTTCTATTTTAAGGTTCTATGTTGCACGTGCAAATAGGATTATTCTAGCGCTCGCCATTCTCTGCATTATATTATTAATTTTAGGTTGGTTTTACCTTACCCCTCAAGACTATAAAGCATTAGGAAAACATGCCGCTAGCAGTGTAACATTTGTATCAAACGTAACATACTGGCTAGAATCAGGCTACTTTGATGCCTTAGCAAGCGAAAAATGGTTATTACATACGTGGTCATTATCTGTTGAATGGCAATTTTATCTTATTTACCCATTAGTCCTTGTTGCACTATATAAATTTATATCTATAGACATGATGAAAAAGGTAGTGTTATTTAGCACTATTTTAGGCTTTGTATTTTGTGTTCTGGTCACTTATAAATGGTCCAAAGGCGCTTACTTTTTATTACCCACAAGAGTGTGGGAAATGTTGCTAGGTGGGGTTGCATACCTGTACCCATTTAGCATTAAAGACAAACAAAAAAAGTTAGTTGAATGGACCGGTATTGTACTTATTTTAGGCTCTTACTTTTTAATTTCAAAAGATACACCTTGGCCTGGTTACTTTGCTTTTTTCCCTGTTTTAGGTGCATTTCTTGTTATTCAAGCACAACGCAACAATAGTATCGTCACAAGTAATATTGTCTTTAAAAAACTAGGTGCATGGTCGTATTCGATTTATTTATGGCATTGGCCTCTAGTTGTAATCATTTATTATTTTTCTTTAAATGATAATTATATTTATATCGGCATTGCATTGTCAGTACTACTTGGATTTTTAAGTAACAAATATATTGAAAAAATTAAGTTCAAAAGTGATTTTAATAAACGTTTAGATTATTTAAAGTGTAAACCGCTATATTTAGCATTAACTGTTGGAATAGCTGGATACATAGTTATTTCAAATAACGGTTTTGATAGTGAGGTTAGGCTAACCTCTGAACAATTGATAGTTACTAATGGTATGCATAGAAATAACCGAGAGCATTATTGTGGTTCACTTATCGATGGAGATTCTCCGTCTTGTAGATATGGTGACGGTGAAGTTAAGGCTATCGTTTTAGGTGATAGCCATGCACAAGCCTTAATTGAGGGTATTGGTGTTAAAGCAAAACTACATAATGGTTCTGTGATCGATTGGGGATTGAGCGCCTGTAATACCATAAAGGGGCTTTATACTACAGACAGGCTAGGTAACGTTATAGATGACTCTTGCGGTAAACTAATTAGTAAATTAATCATACGTGCTGGTAATGAGTTTACCGGTATACCCATAATAATTATTAATAGAACATCATTAAACTTAATCGGTCGTAACGAAGATAAAATCAGTACTCCCCCAGACAGTTTTGTTGATAAAAGGTTCCAAACAAGAAGTGTTGCTTATAGAGAAAATTTGGTATCGCACATGGTCGATACTATTTGTGAGTTATCAGAAAATAATCCTGTATATTTATTGAGGCCAGTACCTGAGTTAAAAATTAATGTACCTAGATCTATGTTTAGATCAACGCTAACTCAAAACCAAATGGAAAGAGTAAAACTTCCTAAATTAGAGTATGACACTCGTCAAGAAACAGCGTATGAGATGCAAAATAAAGCGGTTCAAAAATGCGGAGCTAAAATATTAAACCCAATCCCGTTTTTATGTGACTCAGAGTTTTGCCATGGAGACATTGATGGAAAACCACTCTATTTCGACGATGATCATTTAAATTTGTATGGGACTAAAATTATTTCGCCTGTATTTGATGAAGTATTCATGAACAATTAGGAATAAATCAAAGCTCAGAAAAGGAATAGTTAAGGCTGAGGAAAAACTGAATAAACATTATTAGACTAGTTTCATCATAAACTATGGAAGATATTACTCTCTGAATTATAATTATATTCCTCATTAAGTAGGAGAACTTGTCGTTTATGACTAAATAGTAAGATGGCTTTAACGCGGTATAGTTACCCTCGTAGGCGGCAGGAATGAAAAAGGATAAGATCAAAAACTCACTACCCCGAGATCTAGTGCAAAATACGCAGCTAATAAGTTGGGGTTAAAATATGCTGACCCGGAAAAGCAATTTTTGCAATTATCTAAGTATTAAATTAATTATCCCCTGAAACATTATCTTGTCATTTAGAAGAATTTAAATATAAATTACTAGAGGCTATTAATATTTTTACGATTTTTATACTTAAATATCGATCTTATATAATTTAATTCGCTCAAACAAAAGTAAACAATTGTAATACTATAGTTCATTTGCCCAGTTACTATCTTGGAATTTATTGGAGTTAGATGCAATTTTGACTAAAAGAAGAAGCCCCAGTTTTATATACAATTTAAAAATTGAGTGCAAACTATAGTAGTCGGTGAAAAACAGTCAATACGAGAAACGGCAGAGACACGAATATCGGGAAGTCCTCGTTAGATAAAGGGCTTGCCTCAGTTAAATGATTAACGTAATGACGTGACAAGTAAAAAAAATTGATCGAGCCAGAAAAACTAGAGATTTTTGAGCTTAAAAAATGCATTTTAAGTGGAGAGAATTGGACAAAGTAAATACGAGTATTAAGCCAAGAAAGGTTGAAATATTGCCTGTAGTAAAATCATTTACGAAGAAGGTAAAGGTTCTCCGGATGCTAGAACCATATGTGGTATTTCTTAAGCGAGAAGATTAATGCCAACTCACTTGTTGAAGAAAAATAAAAGTTAAAAAACGTTCATTTTTTTGATCATCAATATAAAGACCACTCACGAGTACACACCGATAAAAATATACAAGAACAACAATTTACAGTACCAAACCGAGTCAAGTTTCTTACTTTAATATTACTTTTATTAAGGTTGTAGATAATAATACCAATTCCATTAATTTTGTGATCTAGTAAGTTTCTATTTATAGGTAGTGAAATATGACACAAGACTTAGATAAAATGATTACTTCAACATCAGATGCCCGATTGAGACTTCGTTTATTAGCTATTTCTCATTTCTTAGGTGGGAAAAGTAGAGCCAAAATATCTGAATACTTAAAGGTAAGTCGGACAAGTGTTAATAAGTGGGTTCAAGCTTATTTAAATAACGGTATTTCAGGACTAAAAGAAAAAAAGCACACTTGCCGCAGAAAAGCATTGAGTGATAGGCAGCTACAACAACTAAAAGAATTTATCATGGATTCTTCTGTAAAGCCTGATGGTGGAAGGCTTCAGGGGAAAGATGTAGCATTATATATTCTTACTGAGTTTGGTATTCAATATAAAAAATCAAATATCTACATTATTTTGCATGCATTAAATTTAAGTTGGATAACAACCCGTTCGAAGCACCCTAAACAGTCAGTTGAAGCGCAAGAAGATTTTAAAAAAATTCCAAATAAAAACGCTCCTTAAGATCCCTGGTCATGTTGCTTTAGACCGTATCGACGTATGGTTTCAAGATGAAGCGCGTTTTGGTCAGCAAAATACCACCACTAAAATTTGGGCTGAAAAAGGCTCAAGGCCACGTGTTGTAAAGCAACAACAATATACTTATGCGTATCTCTTTGGGGCGGTTTGCCCAACTAATGGTAAAACTGAAGCGATTATTGCTCCCTTTAGTAACATGGAAGTAATGAAAGAGCACTTAGCACTCATTTCAAAAGCAACAGCGGCAGGGCGTCATGCTGTAGTGGTAATGGATGGTGCAAATTGGCATCAAGAGTACTTAGATAAAGAATTTCCGAATATCAGTATTACTCATATTCCGCCTTATTCGCCAGAGTTAAATCCAATTGAGCAAGTATGGTCTTGGATGAGACAAAATGAAATTGCCAACCGTGCTTTCGCAAACTATGAAGATATTGAAGAAAAGTTCTCAATCGCTTGGAACAATTTTAGAAATGATATTAATAGAGTCATTTCACTCTGTTCAAGATCATGGATTAATATGACCAACTAATTAATGGAATTGGTATAAGATGCACTTGGAATTTATTATGGGTTTCTTTGCAGAGAGATAAGTATATAGCAAATGTTATTCCGTATCAGATTCCAGCGAAAATGGGCTAGTAGAGGTTGTTGGGACAATAGCTAAATGTACCACTTTTCAAGAAGTCTAGGATAGAATGAATATCAGAAATAGGTTTTAATTTATCCAAGCTAAAAATATATTATTTAAATACATTATTGTTATTACAGCCTGATAAGAGTTCACAACTGCAGGATAAGCAAGCATAACAACCAATGACTCAAACAAAGATACTGGTTTGCACATTCACCCGAGGAAAAATTGAGCCACTCATTACATATGAGTGGCAGTTTTTTGTTGTGTATATCGTTTACTCTTACCTTCTAAACAACCTGGGATAAAAAACACCACCAGTGAAAGAAATATAGATATACAAAACCTCAAGAATTGCTGCGAACAGACTGAATTATTACGGGCTAGATAAACTATCGCTACAATTACTTCTGAACTTTAAAAGCTAAAAATACGAAAACTAGCCATATGGGATAATCAATAAATAGATTATCACATATAATTTAATGAAAGCATCAACCACAGATTGATCTTCATTTTGGCTAAGTCTTTATTTTAGGCCTTATTTACAGACAATTACATCAATTATTTTATTATTGTTTTCTAATATCATTTTATTGATTCTATTTCTATTTTCTTCTAACAATGTAAAAGTGCTCTTGTCGACATTTCTTAAAATATTATCTGCTGAGCTTATATCTTGACATTTATTAAACGGCTTTATACTCCAATCTTTAATAAAACTATCTAACTTTCTAATTTTAGGATTTAAACCTATATGAGGTCTTGCAAATGCCATTGCAGTAATTACACCATGTAAGCTAGTCCCAATAAATAATGATGATTCTTTAATCACAAACATAATTTCCCAAATGTTTAGATTATATAAAAGCTTATGATCACAGTTTAGTTCTCTACTTAATTTAGATAAATACTGATAATCGTCATGCCCTGAAGCATATCCAATTGGTAATAAAATTATTTTTTTCCCATGCTTTTCTGATAATTTATTTAAGTTATCAACAATATAACTCATTGAGCTACCAACTTTCTTTGGTGCAGCTTGAAATACTATATAATCACTATCACAATCAAGCTTGATCTCATCTGATATTAAAGAATAAAAAGTACTATTATCAATTAAATCTGACATTAAAAAAGCAGAGTCTGGAGATAAAACTGTATTATCAATTTGCTCAAGTTCTTCTTTCGTTCTAGTGTCTCTAATAGATATATAACTCGCTTTATTTAAACGATTTATTATTATTCTTTTATCTTTAGAGTTTAATTCAGAAATACTCCCTCCAACAGTATTATATATAACTTTCACTGAAGAGTTGAAATTTGCTGGATCAACAATAAAAGGGTATTCCCATTTAGTAGAATAAATGAGATCTGAATATAAAGAAAAATACTTCTTTGTTAATTTTTTAATATAACCAAGTATTTTATTATGCAATAAACTATTCTGCATATGTAAATACATAACTGAGTTTTTTGCACACAAGACCTCACCACCAATTACTATAACTGCAGAACCTTCATCAAGAGCATTTAATAATTCATTCATTTTTTTACTAGGTTCACATTCATAATGTGAAAGTTTAGAACTACTTATCGCCGCATATTGAACTTCATAACTTAGTAGGATTTCAGGCCGATATTTCTCAATAAATTTATTGAAAAGTATAGGCATTAAATTATCACCGTAGTTATAACGATCAAACGCTCCAAATAAAACAATTTTTTTCATTTCGAAATCCCTTTTATATATATATCATGGTTCCTTGCCTTTGTAAGGACACCTAGGATTATTATTAATTGAGGTATTACCCCGACTAAAGAAAATAGTGCAATAGTAATAATATCATCGCCAATAACATTCCCAAAGTATAAGGCTGAAAATATTAAAATAAAATTCAATGTACTATTAAGTAACAATAACTTTTCAAATTTCAACACTGCAACTGCAGTTAAGCTAGGTCTATTAATAAAGTTAAAAAACAACCAAATACTAAACCACTGCGCGTAAATACCAGATTGATACCACTGCTCACCAAAGATATACATAAAGAGTGGAGGTGCGTATAAAACAATAATTATTAGAGGAATCAAGCCAACTAATGCTAACAAAAAAGTTGCTTTTAATAAAAGAGGAAATATAGGTTGACCATTAAGATAACGCTCATTAACATTTGGAAAAAGTACATCACTAACTGATTTTGCAACTAAGTTAAGTGGCATCATTAGAATGCTTCTACATAGGGTAAAATAACCCGCTACACTAGGGCTGAATAGAGAAGATAACATAATTATAGGTAAAGATTGATTAATACCTGATAAAAGGCGTTGTGGCGTTCTATACACAAGGAAATCAGAATAAGAAAACGCCAATAATTTATAATATCTAAATTTCATAACCTTTATTGTACCTTTAAACAGTATGCTTCTAAATACATACATATAAAGAAAAATAGTCATTAGTGTAACAACTGTAGTTACTACTATTAATGTAACAGGAGTTTTAGCATAATAACCCGCATAAATTTTTAAACCATTGCTTAAAATAGACTTGAACAAAATCAACTTTGAATTAGTAAAAAACATTTTCTTTCTTAATGCCCAATATGTGAAAGCTTCAAAAACAGCAAGAGAAAGTAGATATAAAGGAATTATATACTCCATCCATTGAAGATTACTTAAAGCAAAAAAGTTAAGAATAAAAGAAGAATTAAAATATAAAGCTAAAAAAATTAAAAATGAAATACTTATGGAAAGAAAAATTGATAAGAGTAATAACTGAACTGCGGTGTGATTCTTTTTAGGTAATATAATAGCCATAGAATAACTAAAAGCCATAATTGGTAAAATCATACTGCCCATAGCAATAAAGCTCCCAAGTAATCCAAATAACTCAGGGCCATATAGTCGCGTTATTATGGGCGAGCATAAAACTGTTATCAACTGAGCTCCAGCAGTACCGGAGGCTACGAAAAATACTGTTTTTATTAATTTATTAGTAAATAGTTTTGAAATCATTTTCACTATTAGAAATATCCTTGGTTATTAACTAGTTTAGAATTTAACATTTAACAAATATCACCATAAAAAATCATAACGAGTTATTTTTCACTTCGGTAATGAGCACCTAAAAAAAAGGATTTTAAAATATATTTAAGATTTAACGGCCCTCTTTTTAGCTTAAGGAATATAAGTGTATTAATTATGAAAGCTCTTGATATTTTATATACACACTTATAAATGGGATAATAATATCTCCATTGAAGCCCGATATCATACCCTCTCTCTTTAACCCTAAATTCCACAACACTTCTAGACTCAACTTCTAACCTTGATAAAGAATGATTTAACGAAGGTAAGAGGATAACTTTATCTCCACACGATAAACTATTAACTCGAAAGCAAAAAGTAGTGTCAACCCCATACAGATAAAAACGTTCATCAAATACACTTCCATATTTACTACTTACTAACTGAGCGAATTGGCTTCCTATTACCAAGCCACTTCCTACAGCTAAAACTTTATCCACCGACTTACACTTATAATGCTCGTGTGAAACGATCGAGTTATTAACTCTTGGGCCTTTTATATTTCCATCAAACAAGATTAAGGGCACGCCAAGTTGGGAGGACTTTAAAGCTAGAGATTTTTTCAAATAAGATTCATTTAACTCTGTATCATCATCTAAAATCATGTAATTATCAGCACAATTAGATGCTATAAATCTATTGTAAATTTTAGCTAATGATTCATTTTTTACTGTTTCTTTAATTTCTACTTCCAAGCCTTTATTCAACAAATCAGTTACATTGTGTGATTTCAATTTTGAAGGCCCATTATTCCAAATAACTAATTTAGAACCTTGAAAATCAATTGATGACTCTACCAAACCTGATAGTGTCTTAGAGTCTAAAATTTCTTTTTTATATAACACTACGACAACTGCAAGATTAGTTCTCAAATACATTTTATTTCTCCGTATATAGCATAAATAGTGACATTAATAGACTGAGTATAAATATTTTTGAATGAAATTCACATGCAATACCAAATACTAAGAAATTAATAGCGTATCTTTTTTGATCACCCCATAACAATTGCAAAAACCATTGTAGCTGATAATAAGCACCCGCTTGAAAATAACACTCCAGCTTTATTTATATCTGGAAAAAGCTACCGCTGGTGGAAGCTAAGACTTGAACAGGAATAGAGGTAGACAAAATTTTAATTATTAGTGCTACATTAAGCCATTGAGAAATTAAATATTTCTTCAAAAATCGCATATAAATTAATAGTTTTTCACACAGACTAATGAACAATAATTTTCACCAACTAAAATAAACTGTACAAATCTTTAAGGTAAGCTACGCTTAATATACTTTCTTCTTCTCCCTAACGAACCAAGAAAGTGTTTTAGTTAACGCTAGGCTCAATTTAGAGTCACTTTATAGCCCAGAGGTTTTTTATAAGCCTCTGGGCGTTTTTATTTGCAGTTTTGTGTGTAAATATAACGCTGTTTAAGTTTTGTATACGCAGCGCCAAATTGTAGCGACATACACAAAGTAGGTAGTTGATTTAATTGTTTAGCAATAGTGTAAATACGGTTAAATCGATAACCATACTGGGCAGCCATACTTAAAGAGTTTATGTACAGTGCTTTATACTCAGGAGGTAAGTGCTGCCAATTTGCTAATGAAATTTCTATAATACCCAAATGCACATCAAGCTTGTATGGGCCTACTTTTTTTGCCTGATCAATATACTTTAAAACTTGCTTGCTTGGCCCTTGTTGGTAGCTAGTAACTTTAGCAAGCTCAATCCAAGTTTCAGCCCATGAGCTTCTAATCTGGGTAGAATGGAGTAAAAGCGATTGAATCTCTTTATATTCAGTATTGAGCTTGCTTTGCCCAGTTTGATCGGTATTAGCTAAAGCAAGAAGCTTAATATACGCTAAAAAATGTGAATAATGGGCATGTTCGGGCTCAAGCTCTATGGCTAACTTAATAGCATTTTGGGCTTTGTTGAGCTCATTACTATAAGCCTCGGGTGCATCAAGGGGTGAGGTGTTACTGAGCTCTTGTACTGTATTTAGTGAGCTAAAATACCAAGCATTAGCGCGCATACTTTGCACACTAAAATAACAAATAATGAGTGTAACTATTGCCAACAGAGTAAGTTGTAACCGCTTAAAAGCCAGCCGATTAAACATTAAACAATACCTCAGTTAAACACTTAGGGTTTGTTACAAACAGTGCATGCGACTTACTTTCACCAAGCATGTCGGTTACTCGTTTTTTTGCCTTACTTAAAATAGGTGGCCTGCGCTTTACCGAATGCGCGTCAGATGCAATGTAACTCACTAAATCAGCTTTAAGCATATGTTCACTAATGTATTGAGCTTTCTCTCCCCAAAGCCCTTCAATACTAGACGCTGTTAACTGAAACTCACATCCTAACTGTGTTAGTTTTTCGATGTAAAATAAGTTTGACTGAATATCACGGTTTCGCTCTGGGTGCGGAATAACCACTTTAATATTTTGTTTAGCAAGCCAGGTAATAAATTTATCGTACCCTTGAGGCACATGTGAATGAGGTAGTTCTAACAATAAATAATTAAAGCCATTTTTTTTGCCAATAAACGGAAGTTTATTAGTTAAAATAAGCGGCATTAACTCAACATCAAGGCGAGCCTCAGCAGCTACTGCAATATTTATATTAATATTTTGGGCTAGGCAAGCTTCTTTTAAGTAGGTGAAATCGTTCAATAGTTGAGGAGCCGAATTATTATACCGGCCTAAATGAATATGTGGGGTAGCAACAATATGTGTTATGCCGTCGCTTTGCGCCATTTTTAATAGCGCTAAAGACTCGTTTAAATCTTTAGCGCCATCATCAATACCTGGCAAAATGTGTGAGTGTATATCAATCACAATTTAATAAGCCGTTTAAGTGTTTTCTGGTTCAGGTTTTTTAGAGTAATCGTGGTAGTCGTAGTAGCCATAGCTGTGTTCATCGTTAGACTTACTCATATCCACCTGATTAAGCACAACACCCGCTACGTGCGCTTTTACTTCAAATAAACGCTCAAGGCCAGCTTTAATTGGTTTTATACGGGTAACGTCTGATTTTACAACATATATTACCGAATCAGCACTTTGGGCTATTACTAATGCATCACTCACAGCTTGTGTTGGTGGTGTATCAATAATTATATGGTCATACTGAGTTTTAAGGTGTTCAATCAACTGTGTAAACTTAATGTTTGATAATAACTCAAGTGGGTTGCTTGGTATTTGCCCGCTTGGCATTATTACTACACCTGATTTTTCATCAATGTGAACACACTCACTTAGCTCTTCGGTACCTACTATTAAATTGGTTAAACCAGGGTGATAAACCGGTATTTCAAATCGCTTAGCAATAGCTGGCTTACGTAAGTCACCATCAATTAGCAGTACCTTACCCATTTGAGCTAACGATATGGCTAAGTTAGAAGATGTTGTTGTTTTACCTTCACCTGGCGATGTAGAGGTAACTGCAATTATTTTATGCTGTTTATCAAGCTGAGTTAAAAGTAAACTTGTACGAAATGTGCGTACTGACTCTGCAAAGCGCCTGTAGGTTTCGTCAAGATATGCATGCATAGGCAATACACTTTTTTTAGGTAAACTTACCTGTGGTAATAAGCCAAGCATTCGCTGAGCTAACTTGCTTTCTACGTCTGGTTTTGTTTTAACGGTATCGTTAAGGGCATCAAAAATAAAGCTCATAACTAAAGCAAAAACAAAGCTCGCTACAAACGCAAGCACAACAATAAGCTTTTTATTAGGTTTACTTGGGTTATTTGGAGCATAAGCTCGATCGGTAAAACGCGCTGCAGCAGAGGTAAAATCGCTTGTTACTTCAGTTTCTTTAGAACGTGATAAAAACGTATTAAATATATTGCGGTTAGTTTCTACTTCACGTTTTAACTGGTTATATTGAGTTTCTTTACGGGTAATATCTTGGTAACGCGCCCTAATATTATTTAAATCATTTTCAAGGGCACCAACGGTTCTTGTTACCCTATTAAGCTCTTTTTCAATACCCGTAATTAGGCCTTTAATTTGTTTGTTAAGATTATTTTTTACGGTAACAAGCTCAGCACTTGCCGATATAATTTTAGGGTGTTTAGGGCCATAAACTTCGCTTAACTCGCTTAACTTACGCTCAACGGTAACTACGTCACGCTTTACGTTTTGAATAACATTATGCGATGTTATTTCAGGCATACTGCCTAATAACTCAAGGTTATTGTTGCCGTATTCGGTTATAACTCTGTTAATGCTCTCAAGCTTGTTTTTTTCGTTTCGAGCTTCAATTAACTGAGCCGATATTTGCTCAAGTTCTTGTGTTGCAAGGCCTGCTATACCTTCAATATCAATAAGGTGCTGATCTTCTCTAAAGTCTTGTAAGCGCTCTTCTGAGTTATCGAGCTGAATACGAAGTTGCGATAACCTCGAGTTTAACCAACTAGAAGCCTGTTGAGTTATTCCCATTTTCGCGCGCATTTGGCTTTCTATGTATATATCGCCTACAGCATTAGCAACTAAAGCGGCTAAAGCGGGATCGCTCGACTCATAGCTTATATTTACTAATTGGGTATTTCTGATTGGTTCAATACCTAGCTTAGATTTATAAATACTCAATAAAAAAAGCATTTTTTGCTCTGCTTTTTCTTCTGCAGATAAATATCTTTCTTCATTTTTATTTAAAAAAGGCAGTAAACCTTTTACATAGCCTTTAACTTCCCCCATTAAACTAGGTTTAGGAATAAAATCGCCATGTTCTTCTAAATTAAGCTTGGTAATTACTTCTCGGCCAATACTGTCAGATTTAAGTATTTCGAATTGTGTTAAATAATACTCTTTTTTTGTAGTATCAAGACCATAAATTTCTTCAAAACTAACCGCTTTAGATTGCTCTGATTCAATAAGTAAAGTAGCAGATGCCGTATATTGCGGCACAAGTGTTAAAGCAAACATTATTGTTAACAACGTAACAACTACCGAAAAGCCAATAATACGCCACTTAGCACGCTGTAAAACCTTTAGATAAACAGTGAAATCGATAACGTCTTCGCTATCAATTGAATTCTTCTCAAACTTATTCATTATTTACTGCCTTTAAAACTGCTTAAAACAAGCGTTGTTCTATTTTTATTGTATCGCCTGCTGCAATTTGGCTATTAAGGGTGCCTTTTTGTTGCTGCTGCTTAGTTTGCTCTTTAAAAATATAAATTTTATCAGTTGATGCCCGCTCAGTTAAACCACCCGCTAATGCAACGGCTTGATTAACTGTCATAGCTGGCTGATAAGGGTAAGCACCAGGAGATTTAACCTCGCCATGAATATAAAAAGGTCGATACTCAACAACCTGAACATATACACTCGGGGTTTTTAAATAATCAGGCTGTAAGCCACTAGCAATTGACTTTTCAACCTCAAAGGTAGTTAGCCCAGCAAGTTTAAGCGCCCCTAAAAATGGGTAATTAACCTCACCACTATTACCTAACAATGCAGTAACCTCTAAATCGGGCTCACCAAATACTTTTATTTCTACTTTGTCACCAGGGCCTAACACATAGTCTTGCGCCGTTTGTGCAAAGCAAGCTCCACTTAGCAACAAGCAAACAGCACTAAAAAAAAATTTACAGTTCATTAATTAGCCTTTAAAGCAAACGTAAAGTTAACACCCACTATTACACGATCAAACTCAATTAATGGCTGGTTTGAGTTTTTATCAATAAAGTCAATATAGGTCGAAATTAAACCAAAGTTATTAGCTTGGTAATTTAAACCAAGTCGAGCGCTTTTTGTTTTATCATTACGGCCAATATCGCCAGTGTATTGTTCATCTATATAGCTCACACTTGCTACAGAGGCTAAATAGTCACTCCAATCGTGTTTCCATTTAACGCCGTAGGTGCTTTCTTTAATATAATCGCCTTCAAGCAGAGGGTCGGTTGCCGCTCTACTGGTTGTAAAATCAAATGTTGAGTAAGTTAAAGGTTGCCAAGTAATGCCAGCCTCCCAGCTTAAGCCACTAAAGCTTTCACGTTGGTTATCATCAAAGTCTTTATTTTGGTAACCAAGTTTAAAAGTGCCAGAGGTAAGTGACGTTGCTTCCCACTCCATACCAAAAAGTACTTTAATATCGTCAGAGTTACGTGAAACACCACTAGCCTCTAAAACGTCGTATCGGAAGTCATCGCGGGTTACTTCTACAAACAATCGTGTTGCAGCTTGCGTGTTATAATACCCTTTTGCACCAATTAACGTTTTATCGTAATCACGAAATTGTGATGTAGCTCTAAAATTTTGGTATTTTTTACTGTAAAAACCAGACACCAACTCTAATTGTGCTTTAGATGTTTGCGAACCAAATTTATAAGTACCAGTAATATCTTGTTGTTGGTATTTTATTAGCTCGTCAACAATATCACCCAAGCCCTGCGTTAAACCAGTACCTCGTGGCTCGTACAGCCAATCAGCAGTGCCGTTAATATCAAAAACGTGTCGGCTGGTAAGCTCTTTATGTATGCCGGCACCCAAATTAACTTGAGTAAAGTTATCAACAGAATCTTTATTATATAAAGAGCTACTGGTGCCAACGTTTAATTTGTAGCTATCGGGGCCATCGTCTATTACCGCTGCAACACCTGGCGAAATAGTCCAAATTACGCGCGACTCTTCGTCGGTTGGCGTATTAAAAACGTTATCGTTAACACTTAATCCCGTTTGCAAAACTGGGGTAATTTCGGCACCATCTTTGGTCATAAAGCTGCCTGGCGTAAATTCGGCCAATGCAGGAGCTGACAACGTTGCCGACAGTAAAACTACAGCACAAGGTATAACTGATTTTTTAGTATGCATTTGCATTTTTAAATCCCTTAAAAATTGTCATAAAAATTATTTTAACATCTAACCATAAAGACCAATGCTTTATGTAATGTAAATCGTATTCAACGCGCTTTTCCATTTTATCAAGCGTATCGGTTTCGCCGCGCCAACCATTAATTTGTGCCCATCCGGTTATGCCTGGTTTAGCTTTATGCCTAAACATGTAAAACTCAACTTTTTTACGATACTCTTCGTTGTGGGCAACGGCATGTGGGCGTGGCCCTACTATCGACATATCACCTTTTAACACGTTTATAAATTGCGGTAGTTCATCAAGGCTAGTACGGCGCAAAAAACCACCCAACTTTGTAATACGGGCATCGTTTTTGGTGGCTTGAGTGACCACTGCACTATTTTCGGTTACCGACATTGAGCGAAACTTCCATACTTTAATTTTACGCCCATCAAGCCCATATCGGTCTTGCTTAAAAATTACAGGCCCTTTAGAAGTAAACTTAACAGCAAACGCTATAGCAATAAGCATAGGAGATATAAGCAGTAAAATAATTGACGATACTATTATGTCTTCGGTGCGTTTAATAAACTCACGAGCACCAATAAAAGGAGATTCAAAAACACTTAGCGTGTCTACATCGCCAACGTGTTCAACACGGGCATGTATTAAATTTGAGAGTAAAAAGTCAGGTATAAAGTGTACGTCGACCGTGGTGTCGCCAAGTTGGAGTAACAAATCGGCTATACGCTTATCGGCCTTCATTGGGAGTGCTATATAAAGTATGTCGATTTTGCCTTCGCGGGCGGCACATATTGCATTTTGAATAGTTCCAGATATTTCGTACGTTTTTACATTATTAAATAGTCGCTCTGGTTTGCGGTCGTCAAAAAAACCTAAAAACTTAAAACCAAGCTCATCGTTTTTTTCAATCTCGTCATACAAATAAACCGCGGACTCTGTAGCCCCTACTATAGCAACGTTGCGTAAGTTCATGCCTAAACTACGGCGATTCCGTTTATATAATTGCACTCCAAAGCGCCATATATATAAATAAACCACACTAAGTAAAAACCACAAACCTAAGCCAATACGCGAAAGCGATTCAGTAAACTTAAACATAAAAGATATGACAAATAAAATACTAAAAGCAATAAACAATGACCCCCAAGCACATAAGACCATTGTTTTAAATTTGCCAGCACGCCAAGAGCGATAAGCAGAGAATATTTCGGCGCAGTATAAAAAACTTAGAGCAACGGTTAAAACCGCCACCATATAATGAGCTGTCAGCTCAAAACTATAAAAGAGTGCAGAGCATTGAAAGGCTAAAAATAACGCAAATATATCGAACAAACGATAAAAACTAGCATCGGATGAGCTATTAGGCTTAAACGTCCTTGACGACTTCATACTTTTAGTCCCTAAGTAAAGTACAGTGAATAAATATCCACATAGTTATAAATTAATATTAACGTATTACTTATCTGTATTCAATAATGTCGTTTTTAAAAACTTAAATTAGTGTAACAGGCCGTAATCAAATTAACCTACGATTGATAAAATATAAACAAATATAAACATTTAAATTTTGTTTATACTTAAACTATAAAAATAAACTTTTTACATAACTCCATATACCAAATGAAAAACCTTCAAACAGGTTAATACCTAACGCCGACTTCAATAAATAAATAAATAATAACAGTATAAAAAAACCTAAAGTCACTACAGTGGCTTGTGCTATAGCAGAGGCTTTTTTTTCGGTAGCACTTAATTGCCGCCTATTTCGACCAGCTAATAATACAAAGTAATATCTGTACTTAAATAATCTAACAACACCTCTGCAATCAACTGAATGGGCACCCCACTGCCTGGCACCAATAGCTATTTTCAGGTGAGATAACTGCTCTTCGCTAAAGCTATTTTGTACGCCTTGAGGCATTCTATTTAATAAACTTCTTATTGCTGGGTCTTCAGATAAAGTAGGCATTAACTACTCCACGTTGTTATATATTTAAATAAATGTAACAAGCTAATCACTCGCCCTGTTGGCAATAAAACCTTTAAAAATTGGTAAGTAAAAAATAATCATTGAAGGTGCACCACCAGACATAAAAAACAACATAAAAATAGAGTATAAGCATAAAGCAATAAAAACCATTTTATCTTTTCGGTTTCTTAGCTCTGCACTGTGAATAACATAAACAAAATAAGGTAAAATTAATAAAAACAAGCCAATTGTTCCTTGCTCAATTAAAGTATCTAAAAAAACGTTATGTGTATATAAAGCAAGCCCTTGATTAATAAAGTAATCACCCATGTAAACGGGGAGCATTTTAGGTCCTACACCAAAAATAAAGTGGGTAGTAAGTATATCCCAACCATTTGTTAATAATGACTGCCTATGCAGGTTGGAGATCCACAAAGCTTGCTCTTCATCTAGGTAGAGCATTTCGAGGTCTGAATATTCGAAAAAAGTAAAATTATTTAAAAACGATAAATCATAAAATAGTGCCAATAGAAGTACAGTTAAACTACATAAGGCCAGCATTATAAATTTATTTAACGGTTTTATAGTGATGAAGATATAAAAAAAGGCAACCATATGAAATGCCAAAATCCCTTTTCGCTCTAAGGAGAGTAATATCACCGGGTACAAAAAAATCAAGGGCTTTAAGTAGCTTTTATCGTCAAAGTAATAAGCGCAACTAATAAGTATCACACCTGTTAATGCAAAAACATATTTAGCATCACCTAAAAGCTTATACCGAGTTAATTGCCCATGCATGAGGTGGTAAATCAAGGTAACAAAGCAAATAACTAACAGAGTTTTTATAAAAACTACCCTAAATTTTTCAGGATTTTTGACAGCAATTGTATATACCACAACTAAAGTGAAAAGAATTAGCATCCACTGTACAGTAGCAATAATAGCTTTAGTCAAACCTACTTGCACTAGGGCATTAAAAAAACAATATATTACAAATATACATATATAGTTAAAACCGACGGGGTAATTAATAAGTATTTTATTTTTTAATAGTAGTAATAAAAAAATAGAAATCGAAAATAAGGCTAAAATATCAGACAATCTTACAATAAGACCGCCAGCATCTAATCTAAAATCAGTAAAGTACAATGGTATTATCATAGCACTGATTAAAAAAAGCACACATTCAAGGGTTTTTATTTTAATACTAAACATTGTTTAACACACTATTATAAATTTTAGTGTGCTCAATAGCTGTATTTTTAATTGAAAAGCTTGTTGCCTTTTTAAGCGCTGCTACAGACTGCTCATTATAATAATTAGTATCATTAACCAGCGTGTTTATTTTATCAGCTAAAGTATGTGTATCGCCCACTTCAAATAAACCTTGATCAACAACTACATTATTTAAACCTTTAACATTAGTAGCAAATGATGGTAACCCGGCTGCCATTGCCTCGACTACTGCAATACCAAACCCTTCCCAGTGGGAAGATTGTATATATACATCTAATGAATCTAAAAAAGTGGGTATATCGTTAACTTGCCCTAAAAATTTAACTTTGTTACTTACACCTAGGCTTAAAGCATAATCTTCGTACTCTGATCTTAATTCGCCATCGCCTGCTAAATTAAGTACAAACCGTTCATCAAGCAATGTCATTAATTTTAATAAGGTTTTTATATCTTTTTGTGGTGCAAAACGACCAACCATGCCTATATTTATCACTTTAGAATCGGCGCTTAGTGTTTTAGCAGTTTGAGAAAATCGCTCTAAATTAACGCCATTATTTATAACGTACGCCTTTGAACTATCGGCTTTAATGCTTTCTAAAAATTTAGTTTTAACGCCCTCCGATATACAAATTATTTTTTTAAATTTTTTGTAAATAATACTTTCAAGGCTTTTTATAAAGGGTAAATCTCGGCGCCTGTAATGCGGGTTATGTTCTGTAACTATTGTTGGCGTATTTGTAAAGTACGCAATATAAATTGATGGGTATAAATGGGCATGCACTAAATCCGCTGCATTTAAACGCTTTATAACACCTAAAAAACCTAAGTCGTTTTTATGGAATACCTCTACCCCTAAAGCTTTTAACTCATCAACATATTCGTTTTTACCACGTGTTAAAATCACCTCAAACTTAAAATCACTGTTTTGTAGCGTCATTAAATCAACAAGTAAACGCTGAACACCACCTAGACGCTGTAGATCATTTGTAATGTGTACTATTTTTTTCATTTATTATCCATAATAAGCTTTAATTTTAAATACGCAGTTAAATTACAAAACTCGCCCAATGAAACAGCAAAAATAGGTGAAATTAAATTTTAAACGCTCAATAGTAGAGTCATTATATCTAAGGAATAAAGGTTTAAACGAATCATTTATTTTTAAGCATTGCCTATAAAATAGATGTCTGTCTTTTCTATCTTTAATTTTAGAACCTTTTAATACTGTTAGTAAAGAGAACCTAGCAACCTCTGAAGTAACAATATTTTTACGATCGAAAAGCTCAATAGTGTCTTTAACTGAATTAACTAAGTTGAGTAACAATTGAGAATAAGTAGAAGTGCGTAAGCTAGTTGTAGAACCAGCCCTTTTTCTGTAATAAACCAAAACAGAAGATATTTTCACTGTTGTACTGGCCTTCGAAAAAGCCTGGACATTATAAAAAACATCCTCGTAAATCATACCTTCAGGAAAAATAAGACCATTCAACATGCTTTTTCTGTATAAACGAGTCCAAACAAAAAAACCACTATAAAACGGGTTTAAATTTGATGACTCTAACTCGGTTAGTACCAGAGTAGACCTAGCGGGGAGAACAGAAGTAAACTCTTCAAAACTAAATTCAATTATGTCATTTGTTGCCGCTGTTACATAAGGTGAGAGTACATCCCAATAATTGGAGGCAATTGCATCGTCAGAATCTATAAAGCCAATATACTCACCTTTTGCAATGAGCAATGCGGCATTACGGGCAGCAGCTTGGCCTTTATTAATGGGTTGCTTAATTATTGTTGAATTAAATTTTATGTCTGATTTATGCTCTAAAATAAAGCTCTCACAAAGGCTTATTGAGTTTTCAGGGCAGCAGTCATCAACAAAAATAACCTCTACATGCTCGCTATTAATACCTTGCTGCAAACTTTGCATTAAATCAGGTATAAATTCAGCTACTTTATAAACAGGGCATATGAGTGATAATTTAATAGGCATATTAATTATTTACACCACTTTTTAGTACGCCATATTCTTTTGCGTAGCTTTCAAGCATTACAGGTAGCGAGTATTTTTGTTTATACAGTTCATAAGCAACATCACCATGTGACACTGTTTTGGCTTTGTTATTAATGTATTCACACATAGCAATAGCCATTGTAGATGCATCACGAATAGGGATTAAATAGCCCGATTCGCCTTTAATTATTAGCTCAGAACAGCCTCCAACATCAGATGCAATTACTGCTTTTTTACATGCCATTGCTTCAATAATGCTGCGTGGTAAGCCTTCCCAAAAGCTAGAGAGTATAAATACATCAGCTTGAGTTAGTTTTTCAGCAAAGTTATCAACCACGCCACAAAAGTTTATTACCCCTTCAGGAAAGTTGTTAAACAACTGCTTTACTTTAGCTTCGTACTGGCCATCGCCATATATACTTAACGTAAATGGTTTGCCTTGACTTAATAAAGAGCCACACGCTTGAGCGAGCGTGGTGTAGTCTTTTTGATCTTCAAAACGAGCTGCGGTAATAAAGTTGACGGGTTTGTCGGTTAGTTCCCACGTATCGTTAAATTTACCAAGCATACCGTTACGTATAACTAACAGCTTTTTGTCGGGCACGCCTATTCGTAAATACTCATTTTTATCAAACTCACACACACCTATAATTTTTGAAGGTAAATACGAAAGTAACTTTTCAAGTCGCTCATATTTTTTAAAGCCTTTATTTTCAGGTGTGTTAACAAAAGGCACACCATGGGGTACATAATAAGAGCATTTAAAAGTAAGCATTGCAGCTATACGCCCAAGCGCACCTATTTTAGCTGTATGCCAAGAACAAACTTGTGGGTTTTCCGATATAATCAGCCATATTAATTTTAACAATGACCAAATATCGCTTAGCGGGCTTAAATCTCTTTTTAAATTAGTTAAAGCATGCACTTTAAAGCCAGCCGATCGCAACTTAGTTATAGCATCGCCATCACCACCTAGTGCGTATACAACCTCGGCACCTTCGTTTCTAAACTTTTCGCCTATTTGGCAAATATGTTTATATGAACCAGATACAATAGTATCCGAACGCGTCATCCCTATTAAAACCTTCATCTAAGAAGCTCCAAGTAATTTTTTATAAAGTTTTACGTATTCTTTAGCAATCACGTCTACTGTAAAGTTAGATGTAATCAACTGCTCAGAAAAAGCTTGTACTTCACCACTATTTTTATAATGTAATGCAATACCATCTTCTGTACTTTTAGCAATTTCAGCTGCACTAAAATCTGTAGCAATGTAACCGTTTTTATCTGTGAAAATAGCATCACCAGCACCACTTACAGGTGTCGACACTAGTACCTTTCCTGCTAATAAAGCCTCAAGTAATGAGTTAGAAAAACCTTCAGCCTCAGAAGCATTTACAAAAATATCAAATTGGTTAATAAAGTTTACCGGATCGTCAACCTCACCATAAAATGTTATTTTGTTTTGCAGGTTATTTTCTTCAATGTATTTTTTTGCTGCAGGTAGCACACTACCACTTCCTATTAAATGAAAATGTACTTGCTTATGCTTTTTAGTAAGCAATGCAAATGCCTCCATTAGCACATCTACTTTTTTAATTTGCTCTAACCTACCATGATAAAAAAGATTTATTACAGAATCATTTTTATCATTTAAAATTGGGCTGTCAGTGTTAATTAAGCTTTTATCTATGCTGTTTGGTATATTAATAATATTTTTAAAGCCAAACTCTTTACAGTTTCGCGCGATAACACCCGATATTGCGACTATCGTAGGGTTAGTTTTTAATACAAAACAAGCCATTATAGGCCCAACAATCTTTTTAGATTTTAAAGCCTTAAAATCCATATATTGATTAGAGTTGCCTACCTTAATTAATATTGGCTTTTTAAAAAAACGCGACAAGCAACAACCCACAAAAGCACCAAATTTACCTTGATGACAATGTATTACATCAAAGCTTTTGCTATTGAACATACCCCAAATTAATACGCGTATTAACCAATACACCGAAAATGGTAACCAGCGACCAAGTAAGTCAGGGGCTATTGGTGAATATAACCGAGTTACAGGCACGTCGTTCATTACCTCATTTGCTTTGCCTATAAACTTTTGACGTGATGTTAATACGTGTACATCAACTCCCTCAGCTTTAATTCCTTTAGAAATTCGCCCACATTGCTTTTCAGCTCCGCCAAACACATCTGGCATATATTGACATGTAAGCATTAAAATTTTCATTTAGATATATATTCCCTTAATCTAACATTAATGTTTTTTTCGATAATATTATAAATAAAACACCCAAATAACACACTAATTAAAGTAATACTAAACCAAGTAATTACTATTGGTATATGCTGTATTTGAGGAGTTAAATTTCGCCCCAAAACACCACTAACAACCATTATTGGAAACATATGAAATAAATATATTGAATAAGAGGAATCACCTAAGTAAACAAATGACTTATGAATTTTCATATCTTTTATTGGCGTATAAAGTACTGCAACAATAAAAACAGATAATGCTATGGGTGCTCTTGATATTAAAGACGTGTACTCCCATAAATAGGGGGTTATAAAGTACATAAATAACCATAAACACCCAAATATAACCACTACAAGCATAATAGTTTTCGATATCCTATAACCCGATAAGTATAGTTTTGCTAGCCAACCACCTATTACAAACTCAAATAAGACTGGATTTTTTAATAAGGTTATAATAGCTAAATTTAAATCAGTTAAATGTGCAAATATAGAAAGTATCATTATAAAAACAGTAATTACTTCTAACCTTTTTGACGCAGCAATCAACAATGTGGGTGCAAATAGCATATAAAATATAATTTCATAGTTTAAAGTCCAACCTACTTTTAAAAAAGGAACAATCGCCCCTTCGTAAATATGTGGAATCAATAGTAATGAATAAAACACATGCAGCCCGTCAAACACAGCTGAAGATCCTGGCAATAAGGCCAGCAAACTCATAAAAAATATTGCGACAAACCAAATAGGGTATATTCTGACAATTCTTTTTTTAAGGTATAAACCTATATCATTTGTATTTCTTGATGTATAAAAAATAATAAAGCCAGATAATATAAAAAATATGTCTACCCCTATTGCCCCTATCTTTACAAACTGGTTTTCTGTAAGCCAAAAAGAATGCTCAGCACCTAGCTCGGCGTGTCGTTTAATAATTAAACCGTGAACATGGTAAAAAACTACAATAATTGCAGCTAACCCTCTCAAAAATTGTAAAGACAATAATTTCATAATCCCTCTAAAACAGTGACAAAGCATTTAAAAAAAGTTCAGTTTATAGCAAATATAAATATTTAATTTATTCACTATTCATAAGGTCAACCTTTTAAGTTCTTCAGGTTATTTAATATTTCCTGCACTCTTTCAGGGAATATCACTTTATAAATTAAAAAGTATATAGAACAGCCAATAAGCACAGATAAAGTTACTTTAAGGGTTGGGGTTGTATCGGTAAAAAATAAATACAATACTATGTACAAAAGCCCTCCCATCATTAGTGAGGACACTATCGAAGGTAATAATGCTTTTATAATGACATCAATAGAAAAACAGAACTTCTTATTTAAAATTAATAACATACCCAAAGACAATATTGCTGTTGTTACAACATTAGAATACGCTACATGATAAATTGAATACTGAGAAAAAACACTAACAAGCCCAATAACAACTATAAACTCGACTATACGTAACCTAAACGGAATACTTGAGTTATGTGTTGAATGGCACAACGGAGCAAAAAAGTAATTTAGTGATGCACTAAAACCGCTTAAACACAAGATAGAAAATATAACTCCGCTTTCAGACCATTTATCTCCAAAAACTAAGTACACCATTTCGTCACCGATAACAAAGCCACCAACAAATATAGGTAAAGCAAATAATGCCGTAGTTGTGATAAATTTAGTAAAACAAGCTTCTAATTCACTAGTATTGCTTTGTAAAGTAGCAAATGCTGAAAAAGAAACATCCACAATTGGTTTAACCGTAAACTGTACAATAACGTCGAGTAATTTACCTGCAATTTTAAAGTAGCCTAATGCAGCTACCCCTAGAAAAAAACCTATTATAAGTTCAACAAATCTAAATATACCTTGTCCAATTAAAGAGCTTAGTAATATAGGTTGACCTTGCTTAAATATATTTAAAATATCACATGCAGATAAATTAAAGCTAGGTCGCCAGCTAATAGATTTCCACACTAATATTAACAGCAGTAAAACAGATATAATTTTCTGAATTATTAAGCTATAAAAGCCATAACTTGCATAAGCAAGATATATTGCTATTGAACCTGAAAATAATGAAGAGAATAATAGCCTTACAGCAAGTGCCTTAAACTTAAAGTCGCGTTTAAGTAGCCCTTCAGGTACTGTAGATAAAGCCTGCATTACTGGTACTATTGAAAGAATTTGTAATGATATTGCAAGGCTCGGAGCTTCAAATAGCACTTCTAAATAAGGTGATGCAATAATAAAAAACAAAGACGAAGCTATTCCAATTAGAAGAGTAGCAAAAAAGATACTATTCTCTATATTCACGTTACTTTTATTTCGTACAACAACCTCAACTAATCCGTATTTGACAATTGTATTTGTTAATTCAACAAATACAATTGCTAGCGCTGCTGTACCGAAATCAATAGGGGTCAACAGCCTAGATAGCACAACAAAAATAACCAAACCAGATAGCTGGTAAAAAACACTTCCTATGAAACCCCAAATTGAGCCACTTACTATTTTTTTATTTAATATCATATTCAATTCCTATTAAAAATAAAATTTGTATAGCTTGGGCTTATCAATTGAATTGGTAATAGATCGTATAAATTAAAATTCGCTAGCTAACCATTTATTATAAACACTTCAGTTGTATAAACTATTTATCATGACTCCAGTAACTTCACTTGCTTGAAACTGTTTTAAGTGTTTTGCAATTGCTTTAAAGTAGTCTTCTCTGGATATATCTGATTCCAATAATTCATCTCTCATTTTTTTTGCACAAACTAGAGCATTTTCAAAGCTTCCATCTACTTTAAAGTCAAACAATTTAGCATTGTCCCCGCAAGCTTCTGGTAGACCACCGTTATTTGAAGAAATAACAATAGCACCTGAAGTTAAGCCTTCAACAGCAACATTGCCAAACGGTTCGTTCCAAATGGATGGTACAAAAACATATTCACTCTCATCCATCGCATTGTAAACCGTACTTAGTGCCACAGCTCCTAAAAAGATTACATCTGAAGAAGCTTTACTCTTCAGTACATCTATAAGTTCACCATCACCAACTATATATAACTTGTCAATTTGTAGCTTTTTTTTAATCAAATCAATATTATCAACTAGAAACTCAGGCCCTTTCTCTTTAGATAAACGGCCTACAAAAATCGCATTTTTTTTATTTTTGAAATTACTTACGACCTCTATAGGTATTTCTTTACGACTAGCAATCGGATAAGTAACCTCAGCACGAAGTGTTTTAAAAAAGTCGCCTCCATCTTGAATAGTGTATTTACTATTAACAAAATGCACTGACTCTTTGATTATTTTATTACCGATAAAACGTTTTAAAAATCCATTTTTTTTATTCTCAAATGCGGAGGAAGAGTGATGGCAAAGACCTAATTTAGCTTTGTAAAGCTTATTAAATATAACAGGCCATCCTAACTTAACTGATAAATTAGAAAATATGACTGCATCCGCCCAAAAAAATAATTTAATTAATTTAAATATGTTAGGACACCTTATTATCTCATACCTATCATCAATAACACTTAAATCACCACGAGTACTTGTTACTACTATTACTTCATAACCTCTTTGTAAAAAAGCATCAACTAACGTAGATTTATTCTTGGCTACACCACCAATGTCTGGAAGATAAGTATATGTTGATATCAGTATTTTTTTGTTACTAGGCATTAATTATTCCTTTGAAATTTTGAGATGAATATATTCCCTTTTTTTGTATAGACAATATTAATTGGTACAAAAAAGCCTATCAAGGTATATGTAATTAAAGTTATAGATACATTAAGGAGACCACTTAAAGCAAATGTATAATAAAAAAATGAATAAAGGCTTATTATGAAAATTGTTGTCAAAACCGTAGGAAGTAAAGCTTCTATCAAATAGGATGTTTTAAATTCAGTGAAATAAACAATACAAAAAACTGTAATAAAAAACTGCAACATTGATGAGCCTACAACTCCATAAGCAAGAAAATCAATTCCATAAGGGGTAAGAAAATATATTATTAAACACATTAAACCCAAGGATAAAATCTGTTTATAAGTTAAAAGCTTAACTAAGCCATAAGCAGCTAGAAATGAATTCATGTAAGAAGTTAATGCCCTAAATATAATAATATAAGCTAAAGTACTCAAAAGATCTGATACTCTTTCCCAGCCAGAACCCATCATAACTACAACAATTTCTTTAGCGCCAAAAACAAGTATAAGTACACCGATACATAAAACTAACGATAGAACTGAAAAAGTTTTAGTAAAAAAATTAACTAACTTCTCTTTATCCGATTCCATCTTTGCCATAACAGGAAAAACGACCCTATCTACTACCAACATATAAATTTGATTTGGGAAAGTTATAAGCTGCATTGCTCTAGAATAATTCCCCAAAATAGCAACCCCAAAGTAGCGACTAACTATAGCTATATCTATTTGTTGGCTCAAAACGGTAAGTGTGTGATTAAAAAAGAAGGCAATCGAGTACTTTATTATTTCCATGCATTCATTAATACGCATTTTAAATGATAATAATTTCCAACCTAAAAATGTAATTACTACTATTGACAAAAGCTCCGAAACCCATAACCCAATAATAATTGACCAATAACCTAAATCAAAATAAAGAAGCGGCACAGTAACAAATACATTCCCGAATATTGTCCCATATGCCTGTAATTTCCCTATCAATAATATTTGGTTATTTTTCTGAAAAATAGCAGAACAGACATTACTAAACCCTAGTATAAGAAACATTAAAGAGGATATTTTCAGTGGCAAAATAATTTGTGGAATGTTTACTAACGCAGCAATATAACCACTAAATAAAAATAAACTAATTGATACTGATATACAGATTGTCAATGATATAAATAGAGCGCTACCAATGTGCTTATCGGATATGATAGGTCTTTGTATTATAGTTCTCACTATTCCCATTTCTGAAATCACATAAGCTAATGTATATACCATTGTAAAAGCTGCAACTACTCCAAAATCTTCTGATGTTAGGAACCTTGCAGTAATCATTAATATAATAAGACGAATTAGCTTTGATGATATAGTTAGCGCTGCCATCACTCCAATACTTGAAAAAACAGACTTCACTTCAGCCAAAATATTCTTTCCTTAGTTATTTTTTCAAGACGTTGATGAATTATCATTTACTATATTTTTTATACCAATCAACAAACTGTTGCATACCATAGTCAATGTTAGTATTAGGTTTAAAGCCAACTTCTTTTTGTAGGCTATCTATATCTGCAAATGTTGCTGGAACATCTCCTGCTTGCATTGGCATATAGTTTTTGTCAGCTACTTTACCTGCTGCTTTTTCAATTGATTCTATAAAGGTCATTAGTGCGATAGGTTCGTTGTTACCAATATTAAATACACGGTATGGTGCTTTACTTGACTCTGGCGAGGTGTTGCTATTTGACTGGTCTCTTTTTGGAACTACGTCTTGAATGCGAATAATGCCCTCTACAATGTCGTCTATGTAGGTAAAATCGCGTTTCATTTTTCCGTTATTAAATACTTTAATTTCTCGGTTATTTAATATTGCATCGGTAAATAAGTAAGGAGCCATATCTGGGCGACCCCAAGGGCCATACACTGTAAAAAAGCGCAGCCCTGTTGTTGGCAGGTCGTATAGGTGGCTATAGCTATGCGCCATCAACTCATTTGATTTTTTAGTTGCCGCATAAAGCGATACCGGATGGTCTACTGCATCGTCAGTCGAAAATGGCATTTTTTCGTTCATGCCATAAACAGAGCTTGATGATGCATATACTAAATGCTGTACTTTATTGTGGCGACACCCTTCTAAAATAGTAGCAGTGCCTACTAAATTAGAGTCAATGTATGCCATTGGGTTTTCTATTGAGTAACGCACGCCAGCTTGTGCTGCTAAGTGGATAACGCGGTCAAACTTTTCGTCTTTAAATAAATTAGCTATGCCGTCTCTGTCTGCTAAATCCATTTTTACAAAACGAAATTGCGTAAGGTGTTTAATACGCTCAAGCCTTGCATGTTTTAATGCCGGATCGTAATAACCGTTTAGGTTATCTAGACCTACTACTTCGTGGCCATCGTTACATAAGCGTTCAGCCACAAAGTTACCGATAAAACCTGCGGCACCAGTTACAAGATATTTCATTTGTAAGAATCCTTTAAATTTACTTTATTTAATTTCAGGCACTGCTATTTTGGCTTTTAAATATTACCGTTAAATACAAATTAAATTTGGTTGTGATTTATAAAAACAAGTTACGAAACTAGTTTTTTAACTGCTTTGGTAAACTCTTCACCCATATGGCTTGATTGCATTGCATATTCTACGTTGGCAAGCATATAGCCTAATTTAGAACCACAATCGTGCGACTGGCCTTTTAAGTGGTATGCTTCGAGTGTTTCTAAGTGGCGCAATTGGAGTAAAGCATCGGTAAGTTGTATTTCGCCGCCTGCACCTGGTGGGGTGTACTCTAGTAAATCCCAAATAGTAGGCGATACAACATAACGGCCTGTAATAGCTAGGTTGCTTGGCGCTTCATCGGTATCTGGTTTTTCTACCATGTTTTTAATTGTTGCGTTTTCGCCCGCGTTAATTTTTATACCCGCTAGGTCAACCACACCATATTGGTGTACTTGCTCTTTTGGTACTGGCTCTACCATTACTTGGTTGTGGCCTGTTTGGTCGAAACGGTCGATCATTTGGCTTAAATTATCGGTTTTTGGGTTTGATTTATATTTATCAATAATTACGTCAGGTAACATTACTGCAAATGGGTTGTTGCCTACTATTGGGCGCGCCGCTAAAACAGCATGGCCTAAACCAAGTGGAGCAGATTGACGAACCGAAATTACGGTTACATCTTTTGGTACTATTGAGCGCACTTCTTCTAGCAGGCTACGCTTTACACGTGCTTCTAGTGTGGCTTCTAGCTCAAAGCTAGTATCAAAATGGTTTTCGATTGAGTTTTTTGAAGCGTGAGTAACAAGTATTATTTCTTTAATACCTGCTTGTACGGCTTCATTAACTACGTATTGAATAAGTGGTTTGTCTACCAGAGGCAGCATTTCTTTTGGAATGGCTTTTGTGGCTGGTAACATACGTGTTCCAAGGCCAGCTACAGGTAATACGGCTTTTAAAACTTTCACTTTAATTCCTTTCATTATTATTTTGTAAATATATAAAGAAGAAACTAAAGTTTACTTCCATATAACGTGCTTCACATACCTTGTGTTAGGATTATTATACACGCCATACTATTTGACTCAATAAATAAAACATCCTTTTAGGTTGTTTTTTTGTTAACTTTATGTTGCACCAAACTGGTCGGATTGAGTCATATTGGGGCATCTCATTCTTTATGATGATCTACCTTTTTAAAAGTAATAATACTATACTGATTAATGTCGTTTATTAGGGATTACCAACTTAAGGAACATTTGTGCGCTTAGGGCTTTGCATTTTATTTATTGTCTCGTTTTTTGTATGCGCACAAGATATGCTTTTGTATTTGCGTAATAGCGATATTATTACCCGTGCACAGCAACAGTATGGCAACGAAGGTCATAAACGAATTAAAGATTGGCTTAACTTTATTGATGACTCGGCTGATGAAAGCGAATGGAAAAAAATTCACCTTGTTAACGATTTTTTTAATAAAAACATTAAATACAAAAGCGATGAAGATCTTTGGCAGCAAAAAGATTACTGGGCTACCCCACTAGAGAGTTTAGGTGTTGGTATGGGCGATTGCGAAGACTACGTTATTGCTAAATACTTTACGTTAATAGCGCTAGGTGTTCCGGAGGATAAAATTCGTTTAATGTATGTACGACAGCGCACAGTAAACCAGCCCCACATGGTACTTATATATATAGAAGATCCAAACAGAATTCCCTTTGTTTTAGGTAACTTTAATACTAAACTGCTGCCCGCAAATAAGCGCCCCGATTTAACGCCTATTTACAGTTTTAATGGTCAAGGACTTTGGTTAGCAAAATCGAAAGGGTTAGGCAATAAGGTAAAAAATAGCCGTGGTGTGTCGGCTTGGAATACTATGCTAGAGCGAATTGAACAAGGTGAGCTTGCTCCCATTAAAAGTAACATTAAAGGAACTACCAGTTATGTCTCGACTTTTTAAAAATGGATTGAGTCTTAAAACCCAAGTTTACGGTTTAATAATCGTTATTTCGGTTGTTTCATTTGTGGTTAGGGTAGTTACAGATGTTGAAACCACCCGTGATTACTTACAAACCCAAATGGGAAGCCATGCCCAAGACACTGCTACTAGCTTAGGACTTTCTATTTCGCCTTATTTAGAGCCAGAAAACCTAGTAATAGCAGAAACAATGGCTACTGCTATTTTTGATTCTGGTTACTATAAAGAAATTAAATTTACAAATTCACAAAGCCAAGTTGTATTTGATCTGGAAAATCCTAAGCGTGTTGAGTCTGTGCCTAATTGGTTTATTGCTTTAAGTAGTTTAAAAGCACCCACTATGCAGTCGGAACTAAATAATGGTTGGATTATGGCGGGTATACTTGAGGTTACAAGCCATACTGGACAGTCTTATGTAACGTTGTGGGAGCATACAAAACGCAGTTTTTATGGTTCTTTTTTAATACTAATTGCCTCGCTTGCAGTTGCCTTTTTAATATTACGTGAAGTATTTAAGCCTTTAAAAGCAGTTGAGCATCAAGCTCACCTTGTTACTCGTAAACGCTTTACATTAAACGAAGAAATACCTATTGCACGAGAGCTACGCACTGTAACTAAAGCTATAAACAATATGGTTATTAACTTACAAAGTACTTTTGATTCTTTAACTAAACAAACCCAAGCCTTAACAGAAGAAGTTTATATTGATTCTTTAACAGGGTTAGGTAACCGAAAGTTATTTGAAAATCACTTTAGCTCGGTTGTTGACACAATAACCACTGATGCTCCACTTACCGCAATGATGATTACTCTACCTTCACTTACAAATATAAACCAAAGTGTTAGCTATCAAGATGGTGACGCCCACGTAAAAGATGTAAGTGTTATTCTTACTAAAATTATTGGTAACCTTACTAACTCTAAAATATTTAGGTTAAACGGTAGTACTTTTATTGCGCTGATTCCTTACGATACGCAGTTTTTAAACAGAACCCGTTTAGAAATTACAGATGCTTTTAGTAAACAAAAAAATAGCTTACACGTTAATGGGTTTGCTAATTTTGCAATATTGGAAGTTAATAAAGGCTCGTCTATTGGTAGTGTATTATCTGCTTTAGATACAGGTAGTACTATTGGCGATACAATAGACACTAACAAAATAGATAAAGATACGCTATTTAGTGTTAATCAATGGCGTACACTTATTCAATCGATTATTGACTCTGGTGAGGTTAGCTTTTCGGTGCAGCCAGTTAAACGGGCTAACTCTCAAAACAAGCAGTGTTACTTTGAGGCCTTTGCCCACTTTACCCATGAAGGTGAAAAGATAAACAATGGCCATTTATTTGCTATGGCCGAAAAACTTAATTTAACTGAAGAATTAGACAAAAAAATAATTCGTAACTTTGTAAATATAAAAGAACAATACCCTGATGACGTATTTGCCTTAAACGTAAGTAAGGCATCTTTATATTCAGCTGATTTCATACAATGGTTAACGCTTTATGCGCACACGAAACCCGTTATTAAAACTAACCTCATTTTTGAATTACATGAAATTAGTTTACTTTATAATGTACATATAGCTTCAAAGCACATAGATGCAATTAAAGATATTGGTATTAACGTGTGTATAGAGCACTTTGGAACAAGTTTAACGTCGTTTAGGTATTTACAAGGCCTTGATATTGAATATGTAAAAATTGATGGCAGTTATATTCAAGACTTGTTAGATAATTCTCAAAGCCAGTTTTTTATTCAAACCGTTAATAATATTTGTCATGGTTTTGGTATTAAAGTGTTGGCATGCTTAATTGAAAAGCCCGAAACATTAAAAATGCTTGAAAATTTAGGCTGTGATGGTGTACAAGGTAATTTAATTATGGAGCCTTCTAAAGTACTTACAGGCAAGAACCGTGATAACGTTAATAAAGAGTTTACTTTTTGCGCAGACACGCTAAAATTCTGTAATTAGATACTCACTTAAAGGGACACAAGATGAAATCGATTTTTTTAAAGAGTTTATTAATAGGTGCAATGGCTTTTACTGTTTCACCTGTTTACTCACAAGCAGATTCTGATGTTGTAGTACAATCTGACAGCCTTACTAATTTACTTAATATTTTAAATAATGCTCCGGATGATATTTCGTCTGAGGAACTACAAAATGAGTTAGTTGCTGCTATTGAGCAATTTTGCCAAGATATGGGTCCTATTGACCTCGATTCTCCTATTGCAAACGGTTCGTGTAGCGCTGAACAACTTGATATATTAATTAACGCAGTTGTTGCTTCTTTAGGTGCCGATAATGCGTTAATTTCTGACTTTTTAGCAGCCTTAGTAACTGCTGGTTCTGATAGTGATGCGGTAACTATTGCTGCAATTACTGCTGGTATAGATGCCACAGTTGCATCTGAAGCTACTGCTTCGGGTCCTACTGATGATACCCCAACTGCAGCTCCTTCTGTTGTTGTTTTACCAACAACTACTGTACCTCAAGGTACTGGTGGTACTGGTGGTGATGCTGGTATATCAGAAGTTGGTAACTAAGCACCCTCCTCAAATATAATACAAACGCAGCCTTTGGCTGCGTTTTTACTTTATGAGTTTAAATTGAACCGTTTTATATTTATTTTGCTATGTGCAATACTTTTTTTGCTGCCTATTCCCTTAGGTAGCTACCGCCCTTGGGCTATTTTAGCTATTGGTTTGTTAATTGGTGCCACTTTTTTAATTCATTTAATTAATAGCGCTATAAACAATAAGCAGCCCCTCTACCCTCCTTTATACTCCTGGCCTTTATTTGTTGCTCTTGGTGTTGTTGTTTTAATTTGCTTTATACAAATATTTAGCATTAGCCTTGACCCGTTTCAAACAAAACAAATGCTTATAAAAACAAGTTTTATGGTTTTATTTTGTTGGCTATTATTTATTTATTGTAATACTGAAAAGCGTATTAAAAATTTAATGTATGCAATTATAAGTGCAGGTGTGTTTCAGGCTTTATATGCCACTTATTTAAATTTGTCGCCCGATATTATTAGCCCACTATTTGGTTATAAGCATACCGACCGTGCTATTGGTACGTTTACTTACTCTAATTTTTTGGCTAACTTTTTAGCTTTATGTTTATGTTTGGGTATTGGTGTTTTAGTTAGCGAATTAAAGCGCTCTACTAGCGATTATAAACAAACATTAAAACAAACGCTTCGTGCGTGGACTGAGATACTTTTAAGCTCAAAAATAATTTTACGTATTTCGTTAATTATTATTATTGTTGCGTTAATTTTAACCCGTAGCCGTATGGGTAACTCGGCGTTTTTTATTGCATTAATGGTTGTTAGCTTACTCGCGTTTTTTATTTACAGGCAAAAACCTAAAGCGTTTAAACTACTTATAGTTAGTTTTTTTATAATAGATTTAATTATTATTGGCGCTATATTTGATGTAGAAAAAGTTAAACAGCGTATAAGCGAAACCAGTATTTCATCAGAAACCCGTGACGAAGTTGTACGTGATTCAATACCCCTTATTTTAGATAAACCTTTGTTGGGCTCTGGTGGGGGGACATTTTATACTGCGTTTCCTGCGTATCAGTCTGAGCCGTATTCTGGTTACTACGATAATGCCCATAACGATTACATACAGTTTGCAGTAGAGCTGGGTATACCCACTACAGCCGCACTAGGCTCACTTATACTTTATTGTTTATGGTTATGTATAGCGACTATGCGAAAGCGTAAAACAGCGCTGTTTCAGGGCGTTGCTTTTGGCTGTGCCATTGCAATTATAGATATGCTGCTGCATTCGTTGGTAGATTATTCTTTACAAGCTGGAGCAAATTCAATGTTGTTTATAACTATTTTATGCTTGGCAATATTGAGTAGTAAGTTACCTGCGTCTAAACGAAGCAGAAAAGAGCATGGTTAAATACAAAATATAAGTAATAAAATATATAAGAAATTAAATCACCACAGAGAGCACCGAGAAGAAAAGGAGTAGTGACCAACCATTACTAGTATTTCCTCTGTGTAGCGCAAAGCGCCTCTATGCTCTCAGTGGTGGGATCCATTTATAAGTAATAAGAAACTGCGCTTTAACATTTGAATTCATTAGTAAACAACTGATTAAATCACCACAGAGAACACTGAGAAGAAAAGGAGTACTGACCAATCATTACTAGTATTTCCTCTGTGTAGCGCAAAGCGCCTCTGTGCTCTCAGTGGTGGGATCCATTTTTAAGTAATAAGAAACTTCGCTTTTACGTTTATGAGTAACTTATTACTTATGTTCTAAATCGAACTCGGTCAAATGCCCTTCACCGTGTATAAGTTGGTAGCGGGCTAAATTCCCCTGCTCTAGTGTTATTAAACTAATAGCTGAGTCACTTACTAAGTATTTTTGCCCTTCACCTATGGTTTGGTGTTTATCTACTTCCATATGCCAACGTTTGGTAAAAAAGTTTAAAGGACTTTTTGGGCCGTATAAAATTGAGTCGAGCTTATCGAGTATGTTTATTAACTTACGCGGGAACTCGTTTTTAATACCACTGGCGGTAAGTTGCCAAATTCGATTGGGATGATCGCCAAAACGTTTTTGCACCGAAAAGCAAAATGAGTAATGTACGTCTCCCGATAAAATAAGGGTCTCGTTTGGGGTGTCGGTTCGTCTAAAGGTATCGAGTAGCTTTTTGGCTGATCCTTCGTGCGCCATCCAGTTTTCTACGTCAACCATAAGCGGTTGCCCGCAAATATTAAACATGGCTTGAATGGCTTCTATTGATTTAACACCAAATACGGGGGCTGGCGATACAATAATAACCTGATCGTGGCTTAGTAGGCTTTCTTCAAGCTCTGTGAGGCGCTCCCAATCAAGTAGACCTGAAGGCTCATTAAAGTTTTGCTCATTTCGCCAACGGTGCGTACGTGTATCTAGCACCACTACTTTTGGGGTTGTAGTTAACTCATAATGCCAAAAACTAAAATCGTTTAGTGGTTTATCAAAAGCTTTAAACTGCCATAAATTATTAGCAGTACGGCTTTGCTTAAAAGGTGTTAGTAACTCGCCTGTTTTATTTAGCGCATCGTTCCCCATTCCCTGAAAAAGCCAATAACTAATTAAGCCGTTATTGATGATCCGTTTACTACTTGGGTTTTCATTTATAGCTTGCTCCCACCCAGCGGTGAGGTTCCAATCATCGGTTACATCGTGATCGTCAAACATCATTAATGTCGATACATTGGCAAACAATCGCTCTACTTCACTTAAGCCTTTTGCATAATCAATCAGTGCTGTTTTTTCAGCGTCAAAAATAGTTTTGTTTTGCTTGTTTTGACCTGAATACGTTGTGTTTTGTATATCAACGCATTGCCAAGCAGCAGCACTAAAATTTAATAAATAAAGTGCTATGTATTCTTCAAAATGGATAAGGTGATTGTAGGCTTTTACGCTTGAAAAATGAGGTTCATCTTTTTTTAGCCAGTAACCTACACCTAACTTTGAGCGTTTTTGCCAAGGCGTTTTTGGTAAAAACAAATGGCGATTATAAAGTTGCTCATTTATATCATCAGGTAGCTCAATGGCAAGTGGTTGCTCTTTATAGATACCTAAGGCTTTAATTAACTGATGAATAGCTAATAACATGGGGCCTGCTACATCATCGGCATAAACCTGGTCACCGCTCAGTAATAGCAATTGTGCGCCTTGATTATTATTACCGCGCTGAGTATTTTGCCAGTGACTTGCAGACACTAAGCTGTCTTTTGCTGGATGATGTGCATTACGACACGAGCCATGCAAAATATCACTCAGTTTATCGGGGATTACAAATGCAGGCGTTGTTTGATTGCTATAGCACCAAGGCGATAAATCGATTGCTGTGTCGTCAATTACAAGCTCATAGCTTAATAAGCTATCTAGAGGGAGTTTGTTGTCTATTGGCTTTATAATAACGAAATGCAGGTATAAATGTTCGCCCAAAGAAACAGTATGTTGATCGCTATAACACTCAACATTTAATAAGTTTATTTGGCAGTTTGCAGGCTTGGAGGTAGCAAACTGAATACAAACTCCAGTTTGCTCTGCACGGCGCACCATTGGCCCCATTAGTAAAATAGGAAGGTTTGCCGTGTGAGTAATCATGTATTTAGCCTTTAGCTGCTAATTTAAATAAAGAATAAAAGTTTTCGGTAGTCGCTTTAGCAAGTTCATTAAAGCTAATGCCTTTAAGTTCGCTAATGTAATAAGCTACATCTTCTACGTATGCTGGCTGGTTTGTTTGCCCACGATACGGTACCGGTGCTAAATAAGGCGAGTCGGTTTCTATTAATAATCTATCTAGCGGTATTTGCTTTGCTACTTCTTTTAGCTCAATAGCATTTTTAAAGGTAACAATGCCCGAAATAGAAATATAAAAGCCCATGTCTATGGCTTTTTTTGCCATATCCCAATCTTCGGTAAAGCAATGTAATACACCACCGCAGTTTTCGGCCTTGTGCTCACGCATTAAATTAATGGTATCGCTGCGGGCATCACGTGTATGAATAATTAACGGTTTTTGTAATTCGTTAGCCACTTCAATATGCCCAACAAAGCTTGCTTGCTGCACTGCATGAGTATCTTTTGAATAGTAGTAATCAAGACCCGTTTCGCCAATAGCAACGACTTTGTCGTGTGAAGCTAAGTCGATTAGTTGCTGTTTATTAAGGGCGTCTTTTTGATCAAGTGGATGTACACCGCATGAGGCTGATACATCGTCGTAATGCTTAATTTTATCAAGCATGCTTGGAAACTGATCAAGCGTTACGCTTACACATAAAAAGTGCTCTATTTGCTTTGCACGCGCTTTATCAAGAACTTGGTCAAGGTTTAAGTCTAGTTTATCAAAATCAAGACGGTCTAAATGGCAATGAGAATCTACAATCACTATAAGGCCTGTATTATGTTCAGGGTTTAAATTTGTTCGTTTAATTTATTATCTTAGCAATTAAAAGAACCCAATATAGGGCGGCGTTAATCTCAATGAAAAACCGACCCTATAACTACATGGTATATGTTTGATCGCCTGAGTTTAACATAGTCCCAAGCAGCTTTTCGATTTTAGCGTTTAGGTTTGTTTTATCATCTAAAAAACTAATACCAATACCTGGAGGATTAGAGCTTTGTGCACCTTGTGGCGTGATCCACGACACTTTACCTGTCACTACGTCATCTTCTAAGGCATCGGGCAAAGTGACTCTAAGCGCTAATGAATGCCCTGCTTCGTAACGCATATTAGTACGTACAAATAAGCCACCTTTTTTTAAGTAAGGCATATAACAACGGTATAACTCGTCTAAATCGTCTATGTCTACTAGTAGTTCTTGCATGATTAATCCTTTTAAGAATTTCGCAATGTGTATGCTAATCGTGATACAGCAAGCGGTAAATTAAGGCCAAGTACTTGTGTGTTATTTTGTAAAAACTCGCCTAATGCATTTTGCGCACTTTGATAAGCGTCAAAACTCATACCTTGCAGTAATTTCTGCTTTAGTTGCACGCTTAAAAATAAAGTAAATATTCGAACAAGCTCAGGCTGTTTATTTATTATATCGACTAACGCTTTGAAATTATGGCTTTGTTTAAACTCAGTTGCAAACTTATAAAGTGTATCAATATTTTTTAGCTGGTCTTGCTGTTGCCAATGCTTTACTTGCAGCGGTTGGTTATAAAAAAGTGCTAACCAACTATAGTTAGGAATATCTAATGTCTCTAGCCATTGCTGAGCAAGTGCTGTATTAGTTATTTTTACGTCACTTTTAGCGCATCGACTTAAAATAGTTGCAGGGAGCTGCTGTGGTTGGCTTGTGGTTAATATTAAAAAGCGGCTATTAGTTGGCTCTTCAAGTGTTTTTAATAATGCGTTAGCTGCTGCTGTGGTCATTTTTTCGCAATTTTCGATTATCGCGACTTTATTGCCATTTTGCGCTGCAGAGTGATTCATAAAATCACTAATACCACGAATATCATCTACACCAATACTTTGCCCATCAACTTGCGTTAAACGTTTGTCGGGGTGAGTGCCAGCTAGGTTAAGTAAACAGCTTTTACACTGTCCGCAAGGTTTTAGCATACTGTTTTGCACAGCTACCTGCTTAGCTATATTTTGGCATAACAAAGCATTCCCAAGCTCATCACTTAGCTCAAACTTACCTACGCCAACAGGCCCACAAAATAATTGCGCATGATGAAAACGCTCTGCGCGATAACTTTTCGCTAAACGTGCTTGAGTATCATGTAGCCAAGGCAATGGCATATTATTTTAGACCTTCAAAAAATGAATGCAGTACATTGGTAATATCGCGATGTACTTTATCAATACTTTGGTTTGCATCAACGGTTTTAATTGTGTTGTCGTCATTAGCAAGTTCAACATAACGCATACGTGTACGCTGAAAAAACTCAATGGCTTCTTGTTCAATACGGTCAAGCTCACCACGCCCTTTTGCACGTTCAAGGCCTATTACTGGGTCAATATCAAGGTAAATAGTTAAATCTGGCTTTAAGCCTTTTAACACCATTGACGAAAGTGAAGCTAATGTATTTGAGCTAATACCACGCCCACCACCTTGATACGCCTGAGACGATAAATCATGACGATCGGCAAGTACCCATTGGCCTTTATCAAGCGCTGGGGTAATAACATTGTGCATTAGCTGCGAGCGAGCTGCGTACATAATAAGCAATTCGGTTTCAAAGGCAATTTCTTCTTCGTGCTCTGCTTTTACAAGCGTACGAAGCGATTCAGCCAGTGGCGTGCCGCCAGGTTCGCGGACGTTAATGAAGTCTATTTTTTGTTTGTTTAAAAAGTCTTGGCATAACGAAATAGCGGTTGATTTACCCGCGCCTTCTAGCCCTTCTATTACTATAAATTTTGGTTTCATAAAATATTAATTCTTTTTATTTAATATATACGTTTTAACTGCTGCGTTATGCTGTTTTAACGTGGTTGAAAATTGGTGGCTACCATCGCCTTTTGATACAAAGTAAACATATTCACTTTGCGGCGGATTAACTGCAGCTAAAATAGCGGCTTTTGATGGCATTGCAATCGGTGTTGGCGGTAAACCATTAATACGATACGTATTGTAAGGCGTATAATCGCGCAAATCTTTACGTTTAATATCACCATCAAAGTCAGCGCCTAGCCCGTATATTACGGTTGGATCGGTTTGCAGGCGCATATTGGTGTTTAATCGATTAACAAACGCTGATGCAATTAACGGACGCTCGCTGGCAAGGCCTGTTTCTTTTTCAATAATTGAAGCCATTATTAGTGCTTCGTATGCTGTTTTATAGGGTAGATTAGCGGCGCGCTGCTGCCAAGCATCATCTAACGTTTGCTGCATTTTTTGTGCTGCACGTTTTAATACACTGCTTGCAGTATCGTTATTATGATAATGGTAAGTGTCGGGGAATAACCAGCCTTCTAAGTGCGTGTTATTACCCAGTATTTGAGTACTTAGTTCGTCAGTTTTTAAATCGTTTTGTAAATTATCAGCTTTTTTAATAGCACTTAGTACTTCACGTAAGTTTTGCCCTTCAATTATGGTAAAACTAAAACTAATTTGCTGACCTTGGTTAATTTTTTTTACGTTATTAATAACGCTATCGGCTGTTAGCTCGTAAAGCCCCGCTTTTAAGTCGGTAAGAGTGGGATCTAACTTGGCAATTACCTGATAACGCCAACAACTTTCTACCCAGTTTTTAGCTTGCCATTGCTGGCATAACTTATTAAAGCCAGTGCCATGCTTAACTTCAAATTGTGTGTTTTGTGCTACCTTTAACGGGCTATTTATTGTTGCTTGTAATTGCTGGTAACCAACAGCAGTGGTTATAACAGCTAAAAAAAGTACCGATAAAATAACTTTTAACACTCAGCCTCCTTGGCTAATAATTTAGTTAGTAATGCGTGGCTTTCGTCTGTATTAAATACCTGTTGCTCAATACGTTTTACAGGTACTGCTCCCATTAAGCTATTACACACAAATACGGCGTCTGCTTGGGTTAAGTCTTCTACTTTCACGCGTTTAAATTCAACAGGCAATTTATCACATAACGATTGTAGATAAACGCCCTTAATTCCGCACTCATCAAGCAATGGCGTAAACACACGCTTATTTTCAATCGCAAAAATATTAGCTGCAGAAGCTTCAATTACATTGTTATTGTAATCAAGCACTAACACATCGTCGCAGTTTTGCGTTTGCATTGCTTTTTTAACTAGTACTTGCTCTAGCCGGTTTAGTGTTTTAAGACCCGCTAAATAAGGCTGTGCTGCTAATTTAATTGGGCTTACTTCGAGATTTACACCCTTTTTAACAAGCGCTTCGTAATTACTAGGGTAATCTAATATGCTCAATAAAATAGTAATATTACACTCACTTGGCAGCCCATAACCACGTCCGCCTTCGCCTCGCGTTACAAGTATTTTAAGCACGTTGAGTGGTGCAGCTTTTATATGCAAAGCAATTTGGTTTTCAAGACGATTAAAATCTAGCTCAGGAAAACCCAAACGCTGTGCGCATTCAATCAAACGCGCTTTATGATGAGCCCAATACTGTACTTGCCCATTAACAACTTTAGCCGTTGTAAAAAAGCCGTCACCGTAATTTAAGCCTCTGTCACGCGTGCTTAAAGTGCTGTTTTGATCTACTGCTATTATTGTTTGCATTTTATTTGGCATATAAAAAAAGCCCAGTTAAACAACTGAGCTCTTATAATTTGATTCGTTGTTAAAAAAGATTATACCTTTTTAAATAGCAACGAGCCATTAGTACCACCAAAACCGAACGAGTTACACAGTGCAAAGTCTAACTTTGCATCACGTGCAGTGTGAGCAATATAATCTAAGTCACACCCTTCGTCTGGGTTATCAAGGTTGATAGTTGGCGACACTTTTTGATCTGTCAGTGATAAAATCGAAATAATCGATTCAACCGAGCCTGCAGCACCTAACAAGTGACCCATCATCGATTTAGACGAGCCTACCATTACATCTTTAGCTGCATTACCAAAAATAGACTTAACAGCGGCAGTTTCTGCTTTATCGCCTGCATTTGTAGATGTACCGTGTGCGTTAATGTAACCAATTTGCTCAGCGTTTACTTGCGCATCATTTAGTGCGTTTTGCATTGCAAGGGCAGCACCTGCACCATCTTCTGGTGGTGATGTCATGTGGTACGCATCGCCGCTCATACCAAAGCCAACAAGCTCAGCATAAATTTTAGCGCCACGTGCTTTAGCATGTTCGTACTCTTCAACTACAACAACACCAGCACCGTCAGAAAGCACAAAGCCATCGCGGTCTTTATCCCAAGGGCGAGAAGCCGCTTGTGGGTCGTCATTGCGGGTTGAAAGTGCACGTGCAGCATTAAAGCCACCCATACCAATTGGGGTACAGGCTTTTTCTGCACCGCCAGCAACCATTGCATCTGCATCACCGTAGGCAATCATGCGCGCGGCATGGCCAATATTATGCAAACCAGTAGTACAGGCAGTTACAATTGAAATATTTGGACCACGAAGTCCATGCATCATTGATAAGTGACCTGAGATCATATTAATAATGGTAGACGGCACATAAAATGGCGATAACTTGCGCGGACCACTATTTAATAACTTAATGTGGTTTTCTTCGATAAGCGTTAAGCCACCAATACCAGAGCCCACAGCGACACCTATACGTGTTGCGTTTTGCTCAGTAATTTCAAGGCCTGAATCTTTAAAGGCTTGAACACCCGCTGCAATGCCGTACTGAATAAACAAGTCCATTTTTTTAGTATCTTTCGCTGACATGTATGCAGTTGCATCAAAGTCATTTATTAAACCAGCGAATTTAGTACCAAATTTTGATGTATCAAAGTGGGTTATTGTTTGAATGCCACTTTTGCCATCTAATAAGCCTTGCCAGGTTGATTGAACATCATTACCTAGCGGCGTCAACATTCCTAAGCCAGTTACGACGACTCGACGTTTAGCCACGGTTTGCCTCCAATAAGGGATATTTACAAGGGGATGATCATACCCAAGCTACCTCAAAGTGCTAGTCCCAAAATAGATTAAAAACGCATAACACAATCAAAATTAATTTTTAGCTAAAATTGAGCATTGAGGCTTAAGTTTTGAATCACGAACTTTGAGGTGGTTTGGATATAAAAAATTAAAGGCAGCGGATGCTGCCTTTAACGTGCGATTAATTACTCAGCGTGTGCTGTTACGTAATCGATAGCAGTTTGTACTGTAGTGATCTTCTCAGCTTCTTCATCTGGGATCTCAGTATCAAACTCTTCTTCAAGAGCCATTACTAGTTCAACAGTATCAAGAGAATCTGCACCTAGGTCATCTACGAAAGAAGATTCATTTTTAACTTCTTCTTCTTTAACACCTAGTTGTTCAATGATAATTTTCTTTACGCGTTCTTGGATATCGCTCATTCTTCTTTCCTTTATTAAAAACGCCGATGCGTTATTTTCAGATTGCCGCGTAGTTTACGCGGCATAATTCTCTGATTCAATGATTTGACCATAAATAATTGTCTGGTCAAACCTCTGAGTGTGTGTTTTGTCTTTTATCGCTTATTTTCGCAGCGATTTCAAGTATGTTTAAAGCAAGTTCACAAATAATTCAATGTTTTTGAGGTAACTTACTTAACTTTATTAAGTAACAATGTGGGTACAATGGTTATTAAACCATGTACATCGCGCCATTTACATGCAAAGTTTCACCTGATACGTACGCAGCCGCGTCAGATGCTAAATAACATACCGCAGCTGCAATTTCGTCTGGTTGACCTAAACGCCCTGCTGGAACATTTGCAAGTGTTGCTGCTTTTTGCTCGTCAGTTAAATCATCAGTCATATCAGTTTGAATAAAACCAGGTGCCACTACGTTTACTGTAATACCACGTGATGCCACTTCGCGTGCAAGTGACTTAGAAAAACCAATTACGCCTGCTTTAGCCGCTGCATAGTTAGCTTGTCCTGCATTACCCATAGTGCCCACTACTGAGCCAATATTGATAATACGACCTTTCTTTTTCTTCATCATTGGACGAAGTACCGCTTTAGATAAACGGAAAATCGAGCTTAAGTTAGTGTCGATTATATCGTCCCACTCAGTCTCTTTCATACGCATTAATAGGTTGTCACGTGTGATACCTGCGTTATTAACAAGTACGTCAATATCGCCAAAATCAGCTTTTATTGCGGCAAGTGTCGCTTCAATAGATGCAGGATCCGTTACGTTTAATGCATAACCTTTACCATTGTCACCTAAGTACTCGCTGATTTTAGCAGCGCCTGACTCGCTTGTAGCTGTGCCTGCAACTTTTGCACCTTGCGCAACTAATGTTGTTGCAATTGCTTTACCAATACCACGGCTAGCGCCAGTAATTAGGACAATTTTGCCCTCTAAAGAAAATAAATTAGACATTTTATATACTCTTATTTAGCTGCAGCGATTGAAGCGGCATCGTTTACTGAGCCACAAACCATTGCTTTATCAATTCTTTTCGCAAGCCCTGTTAATACTTTACCAGGACCAAATTCGTAGCTTTGCGTTACATCTTGTGCAACCAAGGCTTGTACTGTTTCTGTCCAGCGAACTGGGCTATAAAGCTGGCGTACTAGTGCATCTTTAATTGCATCAGCGGTCGATTCAGCTTTTACATCAACATTATTAATTACATCACACTTAGGTGTATTAAATGTTAAAGCGGCCAAGTCTACCGCTAGCTTATCAGCTGCTGGCTTCATTAGTTCACAATGTGAAGGTACGCTAACCGAAAGTGGTAATGCGCGTTTAGCACCAGCATCTTTACATGCTTGTGATGCTCTATCTACTGCCGCTTTATGCCCTGCAATAACAACTTGACCAGGAGAATTGTAGTTAACTGGAGATACAACCTCACCTTGCGCTGAGGCAGCACATGCCGCTTTTATTTCTTCATCGCCTAAGCCAATAATCGCAGCCATTGAACCTACGCCTGCAGGTACAGCTTCTTGCATGTATAAACCACGGTTTTCAACAAGCTTAACAGCTTCACTCAAGCTTACTACGTCGCTACATACTAGTGCTGAATATTCACCTAAGCTGTGACCGGCCATAACAACGTCTGCATCTGGGTTTGCTGCAAGCCAATCACGGTAAATAGCAACACTTGCAGTTAATAATGCAGGTTGTGTACGATGAGTTTGATTTAATTTTTCTTCTGGGCCATTAAGAACTAGCTCTGCTAAGTCGTAACCCAGTGCATCTGATGCTTCTGCAAATGTTGCTTTAACAATGTCAGAACTCTCTAGTAGCTCTTGTAACATACCAACGCTTTGCGAGCCTTGACCTGGGAATAGAAGTGCAATTTTTTGTGCCATACTTTGCTCTTTTTAATTAAACAAATAAATAATGAAATACACGGCACATCAATTATTGATTAACCGCCGTGTCTTTAGAATGTGTTTTTTCGAAAATAGCGGCTATTTTATCAGGAAGTTGACGTTCAACCTCTTTTACCGCTTCATCAATTGCTGCTTGAAATGCTTTAGCTGACGCATTTCCATGACTTTTAACGACAATACCGCGCAATCCTACCAGAGAAGCACCGTTATACTGGTCGGGGTTCACCCTTTTATAGAGTTTTTTTATTATTGGACGCAATATAAACGCCATACATTTATACAAAAGGTGCTTTTCGAGCGCAGCTGTAAACTTATTCATAATAAGCTTGGCAATGCCTTCGCATGTTTTAAGCGCCACGTTACCCACAAACCCTTCGCATACAATAACATCAGCTTTGCCAGAAAAAATATCACTTCCTTCGCTATAACCAATGTAATTAATATGTGAGCTTTGCTGCATCAATTGTGCAGCTTGTTTAATGTCGTCGTGGCCTTTAATGTCCTCAGCGCCAATATTTAATAAGCTAACGCGAGGGTTATCGCAGCCAAGTGCTTGACCAGCAACTACAGAGCCCATAATGCCAAACTGATAGAGCATTTGCGCATCGCAATGCACATTAGCACCTAAGTCGAGTAAATATACTGGGTTTTGGCTTTCTGTAGGAACAGATGAAATGAGTGCGGCACGTTTAACACCTGGCAGCATTTTTAATACGTAGTGAGCCATAAAAAATAAAGCGCCGGTATTACCTGAGCTAACACACGCTTGTGCTTCGCCCGATTTAACTAAATCAAGGGCAACACGCATAGATGAATCTTTTTTTGAACGTACAGCAATTGCAGGTTCGCAGGCGTTAGTGACTATTTCACTACAGTGACGAATTATGAGTCTCGGATGAGATAAAGAATCGAGTGATTCGAGTTCTTTAGATATAACGTCTTCATTGCCACATAAAATGAGACTTAAATTGGCATGAGCGTTTACCGCATGAACGGCAGCAGGAATAGATGAACGGGGGCCGTAATCGCCCCCCATCATATCTAACGCTATGGTTAGATCTTTCAGCATATAAGTAATCTCTTATTTAGAAATTACTTGAACGCCTTTGTAGTAACCATCTGCAGTCACATGGTGACGACGATGAGTCTCACCAGATGTTTGATCTACAGTTAAAGTTGGACCACTGATCGCATCGTGTGAACGGCGCATGCCGCGTCTTGCACGAGACTTTTTGCTTTTTTGTACAGCCATAGTCTTCTCCTAAGAATCTTTCTTAAGTTGTTTCAAAATATCAAATGGATTAGGTTTATCATCTTCCGCCTTTAATACACCAAAGCTGGCAGGCTTTGCTGAATAACTGCATGAAGCTTCGTTGTGGGTAGCCACTAATGGAATTGCTAAAATTAGTTCGTCTTCAATTAAATCAAAAACGTTAACTTCACCATTTTCATCAAGTGCTACTTCGTCGTAGTCTTCAGGAAAAATATCTAACTCTGTATCTTCACCTACTGGTGAATATGCAAAGTCTTGAACCAAATCCAACCCTAAATCACCATTACAACGTTGACAAATGACAGTAACATGTGTGGACAAATTGCCTCTAATCACAGCGAAACCTTGATCATCGTTTTTGCAATGTATTTTTACCGCTATTTCACCTACTTCTTCCTGCACAACTTTCTCTAAACGAGTAAGTTTTTCAAGCGGTACAATTCCGTCATACTTTAAACGGTGCTGCGCTGCTTTGCCTGGATGAAGAGTGATGGGAATTTTCACCTTTTGCATAGGGGCTGCATCATATAGATAGTTAGTTTGTTAGTCAAAGTAAAAAACCATTTTTACTTGGTTTTTAACGTGTTTTACTCTCGGATCTGATTTATCCTAACTCAATCTGAATTATCGTAGGAAAACAGTCCATGAAGCTTCCACTCATTTTAGCGTCAAGCTCACCTTTTAGGCAGTCTTTATTACAAAAATTTAATTTACCCTTTGATACGTTTTCACCCGACGTTGACGAATCAGCACTTGAATGCGAAACACCTACTGAACTGGTTAAGCGTTTAAGTGAGTTAAAAGCCTCAGCAGCTAATAAACACTTTAAAAAAGGGTTAGCAATTGGATCAGACCAAGTCGCTGTGTTTAACAATCAAATTTTAGGTAAACCGCACAATAAACAAAATGCTCTAAAACAACTAAATTTATTTAGCGGTAATACTGTAACATTTTTAACTGGGCTTTGTGTTTACGATATTGTAACTGGAACAAAAAAAACCTGCGTAGAACCTTTTAATGTGACGTTTAAAACACTCAGTGATGCACAAATTAGTGCTTATTGCGACGCAGAGCAGCCTTATAACTGTGCTGGCAGCTTTAAAAGTGAAGGGTTGGGTATCTGTTTATTTGAAAAACTAAGCGGAGACGATCCTAATAGCTTAATTGGATTACCATTAATTAAACTCAGCCAATTACTGGCTGAGTATGGTATTGATGTACTTACTGCTCAAAACAAGTTCTAGTTAAATAAATTAGCCAAGCAAAACCTGTTGCAATTGCAGATAATTATCTACCGTTGCAACAGGGCTAAGCTTATTTAGCTGCTGTGCGTTATGTACACCCATTGTTACGCCAATTCTATCCATGCCTGCAGCTTTTGCCATTGTCATGTCTATTTGGGTATCACCAATCATTACAGCGTCTTGAGCACTTATTCCAAGCTCTTCAAGTAATTGATACAGCATATCCGCAGACGGCTTTGATTGCGCTTCGTCGCTTGTACGTGTTGCACTAAAAAAATGTCTAAGTTGGCTTTGATCAAGCAAACGCTCTAATCCATCTCGACCTTTACCTGTTGCAACCGCTAAAACAATGCCCTGCTCTTTTAAGGCACCTAAAACGCTGACAACATTATCAAATACAGGAGTTGGCGTGGTATCAACACTATATTGGTGTTTATACCCTTTAATTAGCGCTTGATGCTGCGCGACATTATCGGGAAATAAAACATCAATTGCTTTTTCAAGCGACATACCAATAATATTTTTAATTGCTAAATCACTTGGCGCCACTAAATTAAGTGACTCAGCACTACTACGAATACAGTTAACTATTTTAGTGACTGAATCCATAACGGTGCCATCCCAATCAAAAATGACGAGCTTATATTTTTTAATCAGCGTCACTGCAATCACTGTTTTGCGTCTCGTAATTTTAGTAATGTATTTTTAAGCGTTTTATCAAGGGGCGCTTCAATACGCATCGTTGTTTCGTTTTTAGGATGATAAAAACTTAAATCGTGTGCATGTAAAAATAATCGGTTTAACCCAACTTTACGCATAGATTCATCAAACCCTTGGTCACCGTATTTATCATCGCACGCGATAGGATGACCTTTACATTGCGTATGTACACGAATTTGGTGCGTACGACCTGTAACAGGTGATGCTTGTACAAGTGAGCAATCGTTAAAACGTTCAAGTACTTTAAAACGCGTATGCGAAGGCTTGCCCTCAGTGTTATCTACACGTACTACGCGTTCACCCGATTTAAGTGTATTTTTACGCAGCCCTTCGGTAACGTTTTTAGTTTTAGAGTCCCACTGCCCTTCTACAAGTGCCCAGTAATTTTTTTCCATGGTTTTTTCACGAAGCTGTTCATGCAATGCTGTTAACACCGAACGGCGCTTTGCAATAAGTAAACAGCCCGATGTATCACGGTCAAGCCTGTGAACTAGCTCAAGATTGCGCTCTTCTGGGCGAAGCGCGCGCAGCGCTTCAATTAAACCATAACTTAAACCACTGCCACCATGAACAGCCATACCTGAAGGTTTATTTATGACGATAAGGTATTTATCTTCAAATAAAATATCGTTTTCTAGGCGAGTTACTTTGTCTAACTTTGATGGTACAAACTCTTCACGCTCAGCAACTCTGATAGGTGCAATACGTAGTACATCGTCAAGCTGTAGTTTATATACAGGCTTAATACGCTTTTTATTAACGCGTACCTCACCTTTGCGCAAAAGTTTATAAATAGCGCTTTTAGGCACCCCTTTTAAATGGGTAATAAGAAAGTTATCAATACGCTGACCTAAATGGTCTTCATTGATCGTGACATAAGTTACTTGTAAGTCGTTTTTTTCTGACATTGCCTAATCACTAATTTAAGTAAAATAATTTAGTTGCTAACACTGTAATAATAGTGGGATAATCAGCAGCGCAAATATTTAGTATTTGCAAATAACAACGGTGCTTTTTAACACATTAAAACATTCGTGATGCACATTCTGGGTAGCCGATCATACAGATCCGAGTTAAGTTTTCCAAAGCTTTTATGCCTCCTCAGTTAACACGTGCGATCAATTAACGGCAATGCGCGTAATATATTGCTGGTTAAGTTTGAACATGAAGCGATTTTTAATGTGCTAGAGAAAGCAATGAACAGATAATTTGTCTGATAGTGACGACGTAAAAAACGTCGTTCAGCACTAGCTCAATTATTGTAGTACCGTACAGCAGCTTATTTAGAATTAAAAAAATCTAATAAATAAGCGTTCATTAACATCGGCAGCGATTTTTGCTCTTAAAACGGATATTAGCGATACATCAGTATGTATTGCTCACCAACTTAATGAGCCCTACGCGCCTAATATGAATGATATTTAGTAAGATTAATATGACAGGCCGACTTCTGGGTAAAACTTGTAAACGTAGCTGAAAAGCCGACAGTTTTAGCACCATTAAGAATTTAATAGCGGTAATAATCGCTATTGTTTGCCAGCATTTAAAATACTGCATACGAGATACAGAGCCGTTCCGTTAAAGACCCAGTCGTGAGGCTGCACATTCTAAAAATAGGGACAACTGAACAGGCGAGAAAAACATCGTCATGTCAGCGACATAAATAAGTAGAGTAACAATATGAAACGTATGCTAATCAATGCAACGCAGCAAGAAGAAATGCGCGTAGCACTGGTTGATGGCCAGCGCCTTTATGATTTAGATATCGAAAGCCCAGGTCACGAACAGAAAAAAGCCAATATTTATAAAGGCAAAATCACTCGCATTGAACCATCTCTTGAAGCAGCATTTGTTGATTACGGTGCTGACCGCCATGGTTTCCTTCCTTTAAAAGAAATTGCACGTACTTACTTCCCTGCAGGTTACACTTTTCATGGTCGCCCTAACATTCGCGACGTAATAAAAGAAGGTCAAGAAGTAATAGTACAAGTTGATAAAGAAGAACGCGGCCAAAAAGGCGCAGCGTTAACTACTTTTATCAGTGTTGCTGGTAGCTATTTAGTTCTTATGCCTAATAACCCTCGTGCTGGCGGTATTTCTCGTCGTATTGAAGGTGATGAGCGAACTGAACTTAAAGAAGCATTAGGTCGTTTAGAACTACCTAAAGGTATGGGCTTAATTGTTCGTACAGCGGGTGTTGGTAAATCATTTGAAGAACTTAACTACGATTTAAAAGCACTATTAGTACATTGGGATGCAATTAAACAAGCAGCCGATAGTGCTAAAGCACCGTTTTTGATTCACCAAGAAAGCAACGTGATTTTCCGCGCAATACGCGATTATTTACGTCGTGACATTGGCGAAATTTTAATTGATAAACCACGTGTTTTTGAAGAAGCTAAAGCGCACATTGAGCGTTTTCGTCCTGACTTTATGAGCCGTGTTAAGCTTTATCAAGGTGACACGCCTTTATTTACACATTACCAAATTGAAAGCCAAATTGAGTCTGCATTCCAGCGTGAAGTACGTCTTCCTTCTGGTGGTTCAATTGTAATTGACCCTACTGAAGCACTGACATCTATTGATATCAACTCGTCTAAGGCAACTAAAGGCGGCGATATTGAAGAGACAGCACTTAATACAAACTTAGAAGCGGCCGATGAAATTGCACGTCAATTACGTCTTCGTGACCTAGGTGGTTTAATTGTAATCGACTTTATCGATATGACTCCTCCACGCCATCAACGTGAAGTAGAGAATCGTTTAAAAGATGCAGCGCGCCCAGACCGTGCGCGCGTTCAAATTGGTAAAATCTCACGCTTTGGTTTACTTGAAATGTCGCGCCAGCGTTTGCGTCCTTCATTAGGTGAAGCAAGCCAAGGCCCATGTCCACGTTGTAGTGGCCAAGGTACTATTCGTTCAAACGAATCAATAGCACTTTCAATTCTTCGCTTAATTGAAGAAGAAGCAATTAAAGACAATACAGCACAAGTAAATGCACAAGTGCCTGTTGCTGTTGCCGCTTATTTATTAAATGAGCAACGTCGTAGTGTTCATCGCATTGAAAAACATCATAAATGTGACGTAGTGATTATTCCAAATCAACATATGGAAACACCACATTATGAAGTTATGCGCTTACGTAAAGACGAAACACTTGAAACTGTAAGTTACGGACAAGTTGTTGCACCAGAGCCTGAAGTATTCGAGATGTCAAAATCTCCAAGTACGCCAGTCCGTGAAGAGCCGATGCTAAAAGGCGTGGTAATGCCTTCTACTCCTGCTCCACAAGCAGCGCCAGCTAAAGCCGTAGAGCCTGCTGCGGTAGCACAAACTAAAACTGAAGGTGGCTTACTAGCTGCTATTGGTAATTGGTTTAAGTCGTTATTTGCAAGTGAATCTGAAGAAGAGAAAAAAGAAGCTGTAGAAAAAGAGCAGCAAGAAACGCGCAATAATGCGCGTCGTGGTAACGATAATCGTCGTCGTAATAACAATCAACGTCGTCGTAATAATAACCCACGCACTAACAAGCCGCGCAATGAGCGTCCAGCCGCTGAAGAGGAAGCTAAAACTGACTCAGCAGCAAGCACCGAGACTCAAGAGAGAAGCGAGAACCGCAACAAGCGCCGTCGTAACCCTAACTCTCGTAAGCGCCCAGAGCATAAAAACCAAGAAAAAGATCAAGTTAAAACTGAAGCCCCTGCAAAGGCGGAAGTAGAAACTGATTCTAAGCCAGCACAAGCTGCAGAGCCTAAAGAACAGAAGCCTAAAGTTCGCCGTCAACGTCGTAACATACGTAAAAAAGTACGTCTGCAAGATGAAAAAGCTGAGCAAGCTAACTCAACAGAGCAAGCACCTGAGCAAACGGCTGTAATTGAAACTTCACAAGTTCAAGAGCAAGCTCCTGCTGTAGAAAAGCAAAAGCAAGCTCCGGCAGAAAAAACAGCTCACATTAAAGAAGAGAAAGTTGATGTTGTTGATTCTAACGATGAAACAGCAACTACTGAAGACGAACAAGAGCAAACACGTACACGTTCACGTCGTTCTCCTCGTCATCTTCGTGCATCTGGTCAACGTCGTCGTCGCCCTGAAGGTGAAGCAGAAGTTAAATCTGATGAAGCCCCTGCATTTATTCCAGTTGCTGATCAAGCTGCTGCAGAATACGAAGCAGAACTTAAAGCGAAATCAGAAGAAACACCGGTAGATGCGTCGCAACAAGTTGAACAAGCCGTTGCGGTTGAAGACTTAGCAAAAGTTGAAGCTGTAGAAGAGCCAGTAAAAGCTAAAGAAACGGCTAAAGCTGAAACGCCAGTAGCCACTGAAGAGCCAGTTAAAGTTGAAACACCAGTAGCAACTGAAGAGCCTGCTAAAGTTGAAGCAAAAGTGAAAACTGAAAAATCAGCACCGCATGTTAAAACAGCGGTTACTCAAGGGTCAGCAAGTGCGCCAATGGCACAACCTACTCCTGTAGCTGATAGCGAAGTGAAACATACGTCTGTAGCAATGGCTCACGATAAACGTGAACTAGTTCCAGACAGTGGTTTACGTGCAGGTTCAATCAAACCTGCTGGTCGTGCAAGCTCTGCAATGACTAAAACAATGAGTGTTGATTAATAACTAACATTCATTTAAAAGCCCCGCTATTTAATAAATAGCGGGGCTTTTTTGTTTATATAATTTGAATAATCAGAAAAATGACTTCACGCCCGTAAAAAGTAATTTTTTCACAAAGAGGTAAAGAGACGCTGCGCTTTTAGAGGTAGTAATAAGTCTAAGTCTAAGTCTTGCTAACTTAAATAAGCCCCGCTAGCAAACCATCGCTTGTGTTTCTCATTTACTCCTCTTTCACTTCTCTTTGTGCAATAGATCTTTTAGTGGTTTTGTTAGCAAAGAAATTAAATAAACAGAAGCGTTGCTTCTCGCGTAAGCAAGCTTTACGCCTACAGCCGAAATTTAACACCGTGAATAAGATTAGCTTGTGTTTCTCATTTACTCCTCTTTCACTTCTCTATGTGAAATAAATCTTTAAGGTTTTTTTTCCGATGCAACGAATTTATATACCGATACAAAAAAGCGCGATATAAATACCGCACTCTTAAATCAGCTTTTTACTTGTGAAATTTACTCGCTTTCACTTTCCATAAAACGTTGTAACTGATCTTTTAAGTTTGGTGGAATACCTTTAATTACAAGCGTGTCCGTTGCCTCGTTGTAAGTTACGCGCTCACCTAAGTGTTTACGTTCAAAGCTTACACTCACACCACCACCAAGACCTGAGAACTTAACCATGCTGGTTACGGTTTTCTTATCAACAGGGAAAGTTTCTTCTAAGTCATAGCTTTGTTCTTTACAAAAACTATCAAACGGGCTGTCATCGCCTTTTGTAAGTGTTGCAGATAGCTCGCTTACGCTGGCATCTTCACCAGTTGTCACACAGTCATTACAGTAGTCAAAAACTTGTTTACGTAAATCGTCTTTTTCTGATTTATCAAATTGTTGCTCAGATAAATAATCCTCTACTGCGCTAAGCATTACTTGGCTTTGCTGTTTTGAATCAATACCCTCTTCACAACCTAAAAAGTCTAAGAAAAAGTCAGCAACTTTACGTCCAGCTCGCCCTTTGATAAATGAAATATAACGGTTGTCGTCAGCTTGTGTATCCCACGCTGTTAAATCGATACGAGCAGCAAGTTGCATGCGTGATATGTCTAAATGACGAGAAGCGGCTAAATCAAGCTCTGAGGTCATAGAATAATGCTCTTTGATGTTAATCATCGCAATTAGCATGTAATCAGTTGCAACGTACTGGTAATGACAAAATACTAAATAGCCTGTTTCACTAAATGCATACTTATCAAGCTCTTCTTTTAAAACCGTTGAGGCTTGCTCGGTCATATGCCAAAAGCCTAACTCATCATTACGGTAACTTTGCATTGCAGATGCTACAACACTGTTTTTGTCACCACTGAAAGCACAATAACCTTTACCAGGTTTACCATTGTATGCATGATGTAATTGTTCGATAAAAACGGCTACTTTATCGTTAATTACCATCTCATCATTTCGAAGGTGAATTTGCGTATCGTCGTCTTTTTTGTCTACATAGTGAACGACTAATTTTTTAACGTCTGTTGTCATCTTTGTTTTTCACGCCTCTAGTGTTAAAATACGAGAATATAACTATTTTATTGAACCAACTAATGCCAATCTTATCAAAATACTCTAATGAAGAAGTAGAACAAATCGTCGATCAGCTTATTGATGTGCTAACTAAACACAATGCGCCGGTTGATTTAAGTCTTATGTGTTTAGGAAATTCTATCACGCATATCTTAAAAGAGCATGTACCAACAGGGAAAAGACAAGCTGTAACCGAGAACTTTGCAAAAGCGCTCGCGCAGTCGGTTAAATAAAATTTATGAATTTATCGCAGCACAATCAATTTTCATCAAAAGCGAGTCAGCTGCTAAGTTGGGGGCATTGGTTTACCTTTGCCAATATCGGCTTAGCCCTACTTATTAGCTTAAGCTATTTATTTGCAGACTCGCCACCTACAAGCTTTTTAGGCATTACCTATATGCTAGTTACTTGGCTAAGCCACACTAGTTTTATAGCCTTTTTAGCGTTTGTGCTGACGGTATTTCCGCTTAGTTTAATATTCCCCTACCCACGACACATTCGTGGCATGGCCGCTGTAATAGCCACTGTAGGCGCATCATTGCTTACTCTTGATGCTTATGTGTATGTTAATTTAGGTTATCACCTAAGTATATCTGCCTTACCTGAGATCATTTCATTGTTGTGGCATCGTTTAACAAGCTCTCCTGCTTTAACAACCATTTTAGCCAGTGGTATTGTTGTTGTTATTTTAGGCTTTCAGCTACTTGTTAGTAATTACACATGGCACCACCTTGAGCGTTTAAAGCAATATAAATTTGCACGTTACGCAATTTCTTTTTTAATCGTGTGTTTTTCGCTTAGCCACAGTATTCATATTTGGGCTGACGCCAATTTAAACTTTGATGTAACAAAACAAGATAATGTTTTGCCACTTTCATACCCTACTACTGCTAAAAGCTTGTTAGCTAAAAATGATCTGCTAGATATAGAAAGCTACGAGCAAGCACACAACGTAAAAATTAATAACCAAAATATTAGTTATCAAATGCCAAGCCAGCTTGAAAAATGCGAGGACTACACACAAGCCAATGTAGATATATTTGTATTTGAAACTCAACAACAACTCGAAAAGTTTGTTGCCGAGAATAAAAACATGAACAAAACAGAGCAGTTTTTACAGCCAACAAATCATGACGATACGTTATTTAGCTTAGTGTATGGTTTACCCGCTTTTTATAAAGCAGCAATTTTAACCGAGCAGACACTTCCAGTTTGGCAAAGTCAGCGCCGTAGCATTGAAGTAACTGGCATTGAAGAACTAAGCTTTATTAATGATCAAGCACATAGCTCTAGTGCTATTCGAGTAATTAAAGCGAGTGATACCCCTACTGTTCGAGATGATGAAACACAGGTTTTTGCTTTTAGTCTTGCCAATAACAAGCAAGAAGTAGTAACCACCTCAACTTTATACAGCTCTGACAAACGTATTTCTAAGGTAGATGGGCTAATTCAACCTAGCGATTTAATTGCAACAAGCGTTGGGCAATATTTAAATTGCAAAGCTATTGCCAAGCAAACAATGCTAGGCGTTAATCTATACAAGAAAAAAGACGATATGGGCGTGAACTACTCTCAGGGTGTTGTTATAGCCTATAAAAAAGATAGGATTACCTTAATAGATTCAGATGGTAACTTTAAAAACATTTCCGCCGCTGAAGGTTTTTCTATTGAACAAGGTTTAGATATACCATTTTTAGTACAGAGTATTAAAAAGCTCAAAACCTTTACCCAATAACAGTTATCCTAACCTAGCTTGATATACCACCAAGCTAGGTTATAGTTTTATATTGTTGTTAGATATAAAAAACAAGGATGACATGTATGTTTAAAACTTCTCGTTATATTCTCCATTCTAGCTTTTTACTTATCAGTTTTTTTAGCTTTAGCGATACCACTTACTACAAATGTGTAACAGAAAAAGGCACTGTCTTTTCTCAACTCCCCTGTGACGACGAAGCAACGACTTATAAAGTTAACACAACGGGTAATCAGTATTCTGGTCCTAAGGTTGACTACACTAAACAACTAAACGAACTTGAGCGTGAAAGGCTTCTATCTGGCTTACAGGCAGAGCTTCGCAGTAATAACCATAAACTAACAATACTTGATCGTAATAAAGAGCGTGCTGAATACAAACAACAAGAGCGGTTAAATCATATCTTAGCCATTGATGATAAAAAGCGTATTACTAAAGACATTACTAAAAAACTAAAAATAATTAATAAAACATATAAGAAAAACGTATCGGCTGTGACTAAACAAATTAAAATTCTCGAAAAAAAGATAGCTCAATTCCAATAAGTTACTCTTAGTTAGTAAGTAACATTTATCTTGGTTTTAAACTTAAAATAACATACCCTTAACACAATAGAGTATAAACTCTAGGGACTTTTAAGGAGTGCAAATGCAACCTCGCCATATTGCTGAATTAATTTTAACGGGTTTTAAAAGGCACTATCAGTTATTTCAAAAAACAACAGCCAAAGCCCCTCTTGCCTTTGCAAAAAAAGATTGGCAAGCAATTAATGATATCAGCCGTTTGCGTATCAGCTATTATGATGATCGTGTTAACGAAACCACGCAAGCGCTAAAAAAAGAAACCCCAACCGAACAACTCGATGAAAGCCTATGGCTTGAAGTTAAAAAGGTATATCAGCATTTTTTATGTTTTCATCCCCAAGCAGAGCTCGCAGAAACTTTTTATAACTCTGTATTTTGCCGGCTGTACCATAGGCGCTATTTTCATAATGACTTTATATTTGTAGAAGCAACCTTAAAAGATGCTCCTTCAGTGCCTGTAGAAGCAGAATATAGAACATACTTTCCTGTAGTTGATGGCCTCAAACCAACAATAAAACGCATTATTAGTCATTTTGATTTTAAAGCCCCATTTGTAAATTTAGAGCGTGATATCCGCCTCCTTGTTAAAGCTTTTTATAAACAAGCCCCCGATACACATCACCAACCTTGGCAAATGCGCTTTGATATTTTACACACACCTTTTTATCGTAATAAAGCAGCCTATATTGTTGGTCGTGTTGTTTCAAAAAGTGGGGTTCAGCCCTTTATAATCGCTGTATTACACGATGAAGATAACGGATTATATTTAGATGCACTTTTAACTAAGTCATCTCAAATGCGTGTTATTTTTGGCTTTGCCCGCGCCTACTTTATGGTAGAGACTCACGCACCTTCAGCACTTGTTCGGTTTTTAAATCAACTTATGCCAAACAAAACACTTGCTGAGCTCTATAACGCAGTGGGTTTTCATAAGCAGGGTAAAACTGAGTTTTACCGAGAGTTTTTAAATCATTTATCTCACTCTAGTGATGAGTTTACAATTGCACCGGGGACTCCCGGTATGGTGATGATGGTATTTACCCTCCCCTCATTTGGCTATGTTTTTAAAGTAATAAAAGACAAATTTGGTGAGAGTAAACCCTTTGGCCGTGATACCGTATTAAAGCGTTATCAACTGGTAAAAAATCATGATCGCGTTGGCAGAATGGCCGATACCATCGAGTATTCTAACGTCGTATTTCCTTTAGCGCGTTTTGATAGTAATTTACTTGCGCAATTACATAAAACAATTGGCTCATCAATGATAATTGAGGGCGATTGGTTGATCATCAAGCATTTGTATATTGAACGGCGCATGACACCTCTTAACTTGTTTTTAGAAAATGCTGATGAAGAAAGTGTCGCCGACGCAATTGAAGAATATGGGCAAGCCCTAAAAGAAATGATTGCTGTTAATATATTCCCTGGTGATATGCTCTTAAAAAACTTTGGTGTAAGTAAGCACAAACGTATTATTTTTTACGATTACGATGAAGTCCAATATCTAACCGATATGAACTTTAGAACATTACCAAAAGCAAAGAGCTATGACGACTATTTAATGGATGAACAAAGTTACTCTGTTGCACCACAGGACGTATTTCCTGAGCAACTTTGTACATTTGTAATGCCAAACCCTATGTATAAAAAGTTTTTACTCAGCACTCACCCAGAGCTTATAGATGTTAGCTTTTGGAAGCAGGCACAACAAAATATAAAAAATGGTCAGGTAAGTCATATTTACCCATACCCGACAGCACAGCGCTTTATTCACCACTGGTAAGCGCTAAAGGACACACACAATGAATATAAGCAAAATAGATTTAAATTTACTCGTTTACCTCGATACATTGCTGCGAGAATGCAACGTAACACGCGCTGCTAATCAATTGAGTATAACGCAACCTGCAATGAGTAATGGCCTTAAACGTCTTCGTAACTTATTTAACGACCCTATTTTAGTTCGTACCAGCGATGGTATGGTACCTACCGAGCGTGCTTTGGAGTTACAACCCGTTATTCGTGGCATTTTAATGACCCTTGAAGAAACTCTAGCACCTAATCGAGAATTTGAGGCAAGCCAAAGTAAGCGTGTGTTTAGAATAATGGCCAGTGATTACGCTGCAAGTACATTAGCACCAAAGCTTTTAAGTAAATTGCACGAAGAAGCCCCCGATACTACTTTAGATATACTCACACCAAGTGATGTCACCTTTCATGATGTAGAAAACGGTAAAGTAGATATGGCAATCAACCGTTTTGAAAACTTACCGCAGTCTTTTCATCATAAACGTATTTGGAAAGATAGTTTTTGCTGCTTAGTAAAAGCCGATAACCCTATAATTGAAAACTTTAGCCTCGACAGCTATTTAAAAGCACGCCATATATGGGTGAGTAAAACAGGTTTTGGTGTAGGTGTGGGCATGGACCCTAAAGATGTGCAAAAACTTGGCTGGGTTGACGAAGCACTTGCTCACTTTGGTAAGCATCGTAATATTGCCACTTTTACGCGTAACTACCATGTAGCAATTCATTTAGCTAAAGAGAAAAATTTGATTGCGACCCTTCCTTCAAAAGCCGCGAACATATATTTGGATGATCCGGGGCTTAAAATTTTAGAGCCACCATTTCCAATTCCTCCTTTTGAGCTTGATATGATTTGGAGCCCACTGTTGCATCGCGATGCGAGTCACATTTGGTTACGTCAAAAAGTAGCTGAAGTAGCTGAAGAGCTAAAATAACTTTATTACACAATATAATGTAAAAATTGCTAGGTTAATTTTCTGCCTGTTAGCTTAGCACCCTGCTGAAATAAAATTAATCCAATAAAATCAAATGACTACATAATAATTGAAACGTGGAACATACATTGCTTTTATTAAATTGAACTATACATTCATTTAATTAAAGAGGTCATTATGAACACCCATCAAGGATCAGAAGTAAATCATATTACTGACATCATTCAAGTTATGAACAGCGGCATCGATTTTTATCAAAAAGCACAGGAAAAAGTTGAAGACCCTGCTATTGGTGCACTTTTTCAGCGTATGATAGATGCCCGAAAAGTGAGTGTTGAGCGCTTGCAGCCATATGCAATTAATGAAAAAGGCGAACGCGAAGATGGCTCATCTTTCGCAGTTGAAGCACGACGTGCGTACACAGCCCTATTGACTACTTTCACCTCACACAACGACAGCACGTATGTAAAAGAGCTTGAAGAGGTAGAAGATAAAACCCTTGAAGAAATTAAAGCAGCAATGGATAAACCGCAACCAGCTGACTGCGAAGCTGCACTGGCTAAAACATTATTAACAATGCAAAGCTGCCATGCAGAAATGAGCCGTATGCAAAAGCATTAAGCTTACATAGCGCATAACTAGAACCCAGCCTCGAGCTGGGTTTTTTATTGCCCCTAATACCAATCTACATATTTTTTTAAGCAATTTAACAAATTGCATTACATTATAACGATGCTAAATAGACCCATTTTTAAGCAGATCGGTATAAACACCACCTTATTTCGCCACATTTTAAATACATAATTAGTACAAATATTTAATATTATTAGAATATTTATTTAACCACGCTTTATTTTTGCTGTGCTAATTTTGTTAATAGGTACCTAAAACCTTGCTGTGGCGCCGCAGCATTTAATTAAAAATAAGGTCCAATATGAAAAGTAAACTAACCAAACTACAAAATAATGCTGATGTAGATATGACCCCGATGTTAGACATAGTGTTCATATTACTAATTTTCTTTATTGTAACTACATCTTTTGTAAAACCTGTGGGTATTGAATTAAACCGACCACTCGACAGCCCTCAAATAGATAAGCCTGTTAAAAATGCTTTATTTAGAATTGATGAAAGTAACGGAGTATATTTTTCTGGGAGGTTAATTGATTTAGAGCAAGTTGCGACTAACTTAGCTATGTTCGCGGCTAAATATGAAATAAGTTCGGTACTTATAACCGCAGATGAAAACAGTACACATAATACTTTAATGAATGTAATGAATAATATTAAGCAATACGATGATTATCCAATAAGTTTGATTTCTAAATAAAATCAGCCCAAGCTAAAACCAAAAAAAGGGCCTTACGGCCCTTTGAGTTAAATAACAAAAGGGAGGTTATTAATTAAAAACGGTATTCTGCACCTACGTAGTAGTAAGCACCGTTAAATCCAAATGGAGCCGAACGACGTGAGTAGTCAAACACACCTGAGCTACTTATTACTGTGTTGCCACTAGCATCCACAATAGTACCTGAGCGAGAGTTACCTATTTCATTTTTATCTGGGTAAACATCGAACAAGTTATTTGCACCAATATTTACTGATAAATCTTCAGTAACGAAGTAGTTAACTTTAACGTCAGTTAAAATTTCTGCGCCATACGTTTGACGACCGCCATCTTCTACTGTGTATTCACCAAAACGATTAAGTGACAGGTTAACAGTCCAATCATCACGTTGATAAAGCGCACTTAAGTTAATACGGTCCTCTGGTTGCCACTCTTCTATAATAGAGATGTCTTCAGCTGAGAATATATCTTCTACTTTTACCGTCTCAAGGCTTGAGCCAGCAGGAGAGAACAACGATACAACATCTGTTTTGGTAAAGTTAGCTGCAAGTGTAAAATCAAGCGTGCCGCCTAAACCTTCAGTGTTCCACGTTGCTACAAAATCAACACCACGAGTTTCTGTATCAGCACCATTTAAGAAAAACTGCCCTACGCCAGCACCTGCACTATTTAGTGCTGCATCAAGGCTTGTAGATAACCCTTTACCTAAGCGATCACTAATTACAATACGGTCGTCAATATCAATCGAGTAGTAATCAACGGTTACATTAATATTATCGGTAACGTTATACACAATACCTAAACTACGGTTTTGTGATTTTTCTTCTTTAAGTTTTGGAATACCTAAACTTTGCGCAAGTGTTGAATCATTTCTAAATGTACCAACTTCTTCTGCAACTAAATTACCATTAGTATCAACAACAAATTGTGTGCTTACGTTATTAAAGTAAAGCTGCTGCATTGAAGGCGCTCTAAATCCTGAGCTTAATGCACCACGTAATGAAATATCGTCGGTAATAGACCAGTTACCTGCAAGTTTAAAGTTTACTGTATCGCCAAAACCTTTGTAGTTATCGTAGCGAAGTGCACCAGATAAAATCACATCTTCAATTACATAAGATTCTGCATCTACGTAAAATGAAATTACATCACGTGACTCATCCACTGAAGACGCAGGTGAGGAACCACCAAAACCTTGTGAACCACCTGATGCATCTTCAGAGCCAACACCGCCACTTAAACCGCTGTAAATACTTACACCATTTAATGTATCGTAATCGCGGTACGCATATTCATTACCTTCTAAAATACGGTATTCGTCAGTACGTATTTCAGCACCCATCGCTAACGAATAATCATCAAAATTTTGTGTAAAATCAATATTGATTGTTTGCAGTGATAATTCCATGCCGTAAGCGTACGCTTCACGTGGAATAGTTGTACGAATATCAGCTGCACTTAAACCTTGGTCATAACGTAAAAAGTTAGCGTATGAGGCATTGATAGTGTCACTTGTAGTGTAATCAATGCTGTTCTCGCCATAGGTGTAAGATAAATCAAGGCTTGCATCGTTATCAAATTCAGTTTTATAACCAAAGTTGTACGAGATATCATCGATAGTTGTGTTGATTTTTGGTAAGAAACCTAGCGGAATCGTCGCATCGTTATCTTGTAGTACTGGGTTACCACCTGCATTTGCATTATGACGGAAAAATGCAGCCGACTCATTTTCACGTGTTGAGTAAGTAATAAAGCCGTAAAGCTCGCCATCACCTAACTCGTAACCGGTATTAATTGTTAAACCAAACTGCTGAGAATCAGCATCACCAATTCTAAAGGTATCACGATCGGCTGTCAGCTCACGCGGATCGCCAGCAAGTAAAGTGCCGTCACTTAGTTCTGTACAACCATAAAACTGACAAGAGCCATGTAAACCTGCACGGTTAGTCGGTGCACGGTCACGGTAATTAATAGTTGTATTTAAATAACCGTCATCACCTAGCGCAAAGCCTTTATTAAAATCAAGGTTAATGGTTTCGCCATCGCCTTCAGAATATTGACCGTAGTTAATAGCCGCTTTGCCACCTTCGCTACCATCTTTAAGTACAATATTAATAACACCTGCAATTGCATCAGAACCATACTGAGCAGCAGCGCCATCACGTAATACTTCAATGCGTTTAATTGCAGAGGCTGGAATTGCATTCATGTCAGTACCTGCGGTACCACGCCCAACAGAGCCATTAATATGAATAATACTTGCTTGGTGACGACGTTTGCCGTTAATTAACACCAATGTTTGATCGGGGCCCAAACCGCGAAGTGTCGCAGGTCTTAAAGCATCAGTACCGTCACTAATTGCAGAGCTTGAAAAGTTAAATGAAGGGGCGATAGACTGTAGCATACGACCAACTTCTGTTTGGCCTGTATTTTCAAGCGCTTCTGCACTTAGGATATCTACTGGAACGGGTAAATCTTCAACTGAACGTCCTGCTACACGGCTACCTACAATAGCGATTTTTTCAATTTTTTCTTGAGCGACTTCTTCTGCTGCGTTTACACCTTGCGAATTTACTGCAAGTAAAGCTGGTAATACTGCTGCACTGACCGCTGAAAGCTTCATCATGTTGTTATCATTCCTGTTGATTTGTTTGAGTTTTATACTCAGTAAACCATTTTGATCAACAACCGCATCGAGCTCAGTCCCACCTAATAATGCCTCTAGAGCATCTAGCTGAGTGTAAAATCCATAAACTGAATTTGCGTCATACTGCTTTGCCAACTCATAAGAAAACACCACGGTTTGCTCTGTTTGTTTAGCATATTCAATTAAGGCTTTGTCTGCTCGCTGCGCTTTTATATCAAATTGCACCATTTGCCCAGTGGTTTGTGTTGCTGCTTGTACACTTAAACTAAAAATAGCCGGTGCAAGCACACTAAATCCACTCAATAAATGCGTTTGGTTACTGCGCAACTTATATAAACAGCTGACAAACAAAAATCCTCTATGGGTTTGTTTCTTTTTTTTAATGTTTTTTTTACGTTCAATCTTTATTGATGTAACTTTACCTAACATTAGTTTGATTTGCATAACGTCTACTTATGATTCTGTATGGTGTTTTAGCGTTACTACATGCTCACCTAAACGCTCATGATCAATCGAAAAGTTAGTTTGTAAACTTTCTAGTAAACCTTCAACGTCACCGGCTTTAAATACTCCAGCGACTTTAATACTGGCAAGCTCAGCTGATGAAAGCTCAAAACGTGTGGCTGTATAGCGGCTTACTTCATTTAAAGCATCGCTTAGCTCTTCTCCATTAAAAATAAGCATCCCGTTTTGCCATGCCAAATCGCGTTGTACGTCGTTCATTGAAAGCTGCGTAATTGGTTTTGTAACACTTTGCTCAATAACTGCTTTTTCGCCTGAGGTAACAATATTGGCATTAATTTGACGAATTTTTTTCGTGCTATTATCTGCAAGTTGATAATCTTTAAAGTCATTCGCATCAACCGCTACACTTGGATCGGTGATCATCACTTTGCCTTCAGTAACCACCAGTTCTAAATCTGATGAAGTATTGCGTTGTACATTAAATACCGTGCCTAACGCGGTAAAACTTTTATCACCAGCCATAACACTAAACGGACGCGTGGCATCTTTTGCTACATTAAAGCGCCCTTCTCCACGACTAAGTAATAACTGCCTGCGGCCTTTACTATAAGCAACTTCTAGTAAGCTATTAGTATTAAGCTGCACTATGGTGCCGTCTGGCAATACATACGTTGCTTGCTCGCCTACTTTTGTTTTGTAAATTTTAGTGTAATTAACTTTAGCAAGCTCTTGGTTGTAGCCATTTTCTAAGTTAATTAATAAGTAGCTGCATACCATTAACGCTGCAAACAAACTCGCTGCAATTGAGTAAGAAAACATCCACTTGTTTTTTGATGTTTTAGTATTGTTGCGCTGAGGAAATAAATGACTTAATTCGTTTAATACTGAAAGCTCATCCCAAAGCTGAGCAAGCTCGTATATAGAGTCTTGATGTGCGGTGCTTTGCATCATCCATAATTTAAATTGCTCTTTTTCATCATCAGTTAAACCACGATCAATCGCGCTTATCCAATCACATGACTTTTCTAAGATTAAATCTTTTGAATTAAATTGATGAACATTACTCATTCTGCGACCCTCTTAACTGATATAGGATGTGCTTGAGCTTTAAGGTTCGTTTGAGGGCTTTGCTCATGTTCACGCATGTATAACATGGTTTGTAACAATCCTTTGGCAATGTGTTTTTCAACAGTGCTTTGGCTTAACTGCATTTGGTCTGCAATCTCTTTTTGGCTCATACCGTAAACTTTTTTTAATATAAAGCATTTACGAATCGATGAGCTTAGTTGCTCAGTAGCTCTACAAAAAAGTAAAAAACGCTCTTTAGATGTGTATTCGTCTTCGAGCTTCATTGATTTGAGTAATACGGGCAATTCGTTATCGTTTTCTAACGAATCATTAAATTTATTGTCCCACTTAGCTATATGGTTGAGTGCTAGATGTTTTGCTGTTTTTAGCATATAACTGCGGGTAAACTGGATGTCTTGTTTTAAATCAGCTTCATAGCTTTTTACAAAAGTTTCTTGCACAATGTCTTCTACATCGTCGGGTTGAACAATGCGCGATACAAAACGTTTGAGCTGTTTAGAAATATCAACAAATGTTGACGTGAACTTTACTTTTTTCGTCATCCTTAACATCCACCTGTTGTTATTTTTATTATTAGGGCGTGTTGGCCTTTCGTGGTTGAATTTGCAGCAGTACGTTTGGTATTTAGGCAAGGCAGAGCCTATGTAGTGTGGTTACTCCCCATAAATAAGTGATAACGCAGCATAAATGCCAAACATGCGCTGCCCTTTGGGTTCAATCCACAAAGGTTAACACGCCCCAATAGATTACGAGTTTTTGACATAAAAACAAGCTCAAATGTTAATTCTGGGTTATTTAAATGCATAGGAAGATAAATGAGTAAACTTTTAGATTATATACGACTTAGTTTCTTTGCATTCGGTTTACTACTTGGAGTGCAAATACCTGCATTTGTAAGTGACTTTGGCCAAGCATTATCAGCCCAGTTAATTGAAGCTAATAATGCCGTTGCGCCTTTTAAAAGCGATGCAGCTAAGTATTTCAATAATGATTTAACTAAGCTAATAAAACACTATCAAAATATTGATGATGAAATTGTGAACAAAGGGGCAAGTAATATCAGTACTCTTTACGAGCGACAGCAAGATTTACAGATAGCCGTAAATAGGTTTGAGAAATCTCCGTATATATTTACTATGATCAGTGGCATGAGCGATATAAAGCAACAAGTATGGCAACGCTTTGAAGGTCAAATCATTTTGAAAAAAGACTCTATTATAGCCGCCATTGTTGCAGCCATAATTGTTGCCTTGCTTGCAGAGCTTACTGGTTATTTGTTTTTAATTGGAGTAAAACGCTCATTTAAACGCTTATTCGCAGCTCAAAAATAGTGATTTCATAAAATCATAAAATACATCGGTTTTGCGGGTTGTTAAACTATTTTGCGGACGTAAAAACCAAACCGGTGCATCATCTTGTGCCATTACCCCTGGCATAACTTCAACCAAAATACCGTTTTTAAGATCTTCATTAATCGCTATTTTTGATTTAATAGCAATACCATGACCTGCAATAGCAGCTTGTGTCATATTATCGGAGTTTGAAATAGTAAAACGGGTTTTAGCATTAAAGGTATGTATTTTTTTGTGTTCGTCATAAAGCTTTAACTGGCGTTGCCACGGCAGGCAAACCCAATAATGCTCACTCAATTGCGTTAAATTTTCAGGCATGCCGTACTTTTCTATATAGCTAGGGGCTGCACAAAGTATGCGACTATTGTTTACGATTTTACGAGAAAGTAATCCTGAGTCATTTAACTTTCCCACCCTAATTGCAACATCTTGCGCGTCATCAACTACATTTACAAAATGATCCGTTATTAAAAAATCAAGCTTTAGTTCAGGGTAAGCTTGCTCAAACTCATTGAGTTTAGGCATTACGTATTTTGAAAAAACCCAAGGCGGCATGGTCACGCGTAGTAAACCACTCACCGATGAGCTACGCGCGCCAATACTATGTTCAGCATCGTGTAGAGCTTCTATTATAGCCCCCACACGCGTATAAAATATTTCACCTGCGGGAGATAACCGTACTCGCCTGCTATCTCTAAAAACAAGTACTGTAGCAAGCTCACGCTCTAGTTTACTTAAGCGATGGCTCACCGTTGCAGGCGATAAACGCTGCTCGCGGGCAGCAGCAAGTACGCCCTTGTTTTCAACTACAGCTATAAATGTTTCTAGGTCGCTTAAATTATACATAAAGATGCCATTGTGCACTTTTCAATGTTTAATATTTTCGAATGAAGCTTTCAGTATTGCAATGTTTATTTAAATATGTAAAACACTATAATTGCAAATAGTCTAATTATTGAGGTTCAATCATGAGTTTAAAAGCGCAAATAGATGCCTATAACGTACAAAAAGATGCCAAATTGCCAGCTGACGTTTTGGCACTAATGAACACTACAAACGAAGAGCTAATTGCACAGCATATAAAAGACAATGCATTGCAAATTGGTCAAAAAGTAGAAAACTTTAGCTTAGCCAACCATAACGGCGAAAACATTGAGCTTGCAGATTTATTAAAAAAAGGCCCGGTAATTATTAGCTTTTACCGTGGTGGCTGGTGCCCATATTGTAATTTAGAACTAAAAGCACTTAACGACTACTTACCACAATTTAAAACTCAAAGTGCTCAGTTAGTCGCAATATCACCACAACTACCTGATGAAACTCTCTCAACTGCACAAAAAAACGACCTTGAATTTGACGTGCTTTGCGATGTGAGCAATAAAGTAGCTGAGCAATTTGGTTTATTGTTTACACTTGATGAGCGTATTCAAGCGTTATATACACAATTTGGTATTGATTTTGAACACTACTACGGCGATAAAAGCTTTAAATTACCGCTACCGGCCACCTATGTGATAAACCAAGAAGGTGTTATTACATACGCATTTTTAAGCGAAGATTACACCCTACGCGCAGAACCTATTGATGTTATGACAGCACTTGAATCGGAGAATAATTAATGTCTATTTTAAAATCGTTAAAAACACTTACTCTTTCACTACTTCTGGGCACAAGCCTTGTATCTGGTTATGCAGTCGCTGATGAACCAAAAGAACAAGCAAAACCTAAAGTGCTTATTTTTGATGTAAACGAAACCCTACTTGATTTAACGTCAATGCGTACCTCTATTGGTAAAGCGCTAGGCGGACGTGAAGATTTATTACCACTGTGGTTTTCAACTATGCTGCATCATTCATTAGTAGATACAGTAAGCGGTAGTTACCACGACTTTGGGCAAATCGGTGTGGCGTCACTTCTTATGGTTGCTCAAAACAACAACATTGATATTACAAGTGAACAAGCTAAAACAGCTATTGTTACGCCTCTTTTAACGCTTCCTCCCCACAGCGATGTTAAAGAAGGACTGGCAAAACTCAAAGCACAGGGCTATAAGTTAGTAAGCCTTACAAATTCTTCAAACAAAGGTGTAAAGGCACAATTTGAAAGCGCTGGTTTAATGTCTTACTTTGATGCGCGTTACAGCATTGAAGATATTAAAATTTACAAACCAGACTTACGTGCGTATGAGTGGGTACTTAAAAAGCTAAACGTAGCACCAAATGAAGCAATGATGATTGCAGCCCATGGCTGGGATGTTGCTGGTGCAAAAGAAGCAGGCTTACAAACCACTTTTATAGCACGCCCAGGTAAAGCACTTTACCCATTAGCTAAAAAACCAGATCACGTTGTGAAAGATTTACATGAATTAGCCGATCTACTTAAATAAGTACACGCTGATGAATCAATACCCAAGCGGCCAATGTTAGGATGACATTGGCCGCTTTTTTGTAACTACCCCTAAATATCTCTTAGTGTATTTATTATCATAATTAGTATGTTAAAAATTGAATGTAAACAAAGCATTTAGCCCGCTATGCGTTATTTTATCTGCTAGCAATTTAGTACTCACAACGCTACTATTAAATAAATACGTGGTGGAGAACATAATGAATAGTGAAAGATTAGGTGAGTTTGAGCAGTACTTTCAAATTAATGAAAGTATAAGAGTAAATTTATTTCCCGTATCAAACGGACAAGTTCCTAAATCGCAGCTTGAGCTTGAAGACGACATTCCCCCACTATTTAGATTAGCAAATGAAGTAAGTGAGCTTGAGCAAAGCTCGTTACGCCCACTGCGTAACTTAGGCGATATAGCACAAGAGCTAGCTACTTTTTTACAAGCGCAGTCACGTAAAATAGATTTAATAATGAGCCATATTTTGGCCTCAGAACAAGCCCAAGATAACGCAATACAATGTGATAGCTACGGCGGTGGCGGTATTCGTTTTACATCACCTGAAGTACACTCAATTGGCCAAGCATTTAGAACCAAACTGTTTTTGCACCACGAGGCCTCTGCGGTTTATTGTTACACCGAAGTTGTGGCAGTAGAAAAACAAGATAGCGAACACTACCAATACACTATGCTCTTTACCGCAATTAGAACCACTGACCAAGAACTTATTGTTAGAGCGAGTTTACATGCTCAAACCCGCCAACTTAAAAAACGTCAAGAACTTGATCAAAACCAAGGCGACCTAAACAGTGATAATTAGCTGACATCTTTATGTAAAATGCTAAACTAGCGCCATCTTAATTAGTATATAAAATTCATGAACTTTAGACTTTTACCAGAATGGGCCGAGCAAGACGCTGTTATGCTTACATGGCCTCACAAAGACACCGATTGGGCCGACAACTTAGCGCGTGTAGAACCTGTATATATTGAACTTGCTAAACACATAACAACGCAGCAACAGCTTGTTATTGTGGCGCATAACAGTGCCTTAAAAGTGCATATTACAGCATTACTAAATAGTGCTAACGTCTCTCTTAATCGTGTTCATTTTGTAGTAACGCCTACTAACGATACCTGGGCGCGCGATCATGGTCCGCTTACTTGCGCCGCTATTGATTCAACAGAACAATTAAAAGTATATGATTTTACTTTTAATGGTTGGGGCAATAAGTTTGAAAGCACATTAGACAATCAAATTAATCGTACTTTGGTAAAAGAGCTAAGTAGCACAAACAACCAATATCAAGCGCTCGATATGGTACTTGAAGGTGGCGGTATTGAAATAAACGAGCACGGTGTGTTGCTAACAACCAGTGAGTGTTTGCTTAATAAAAACCGTAACCCTGATTTAAACCCAAATGATATTGAAGCACTTTTAAAAGAGCACTTAGGCGCGACGAGTTTTTTATGGGTTGAACATGGCTATTTAGCGGGCGATGACACCGACAGCCACATTGATACCTTAGTGCGTTTTGCACCAAATAATACCCTTGTATATGTGCAGTGTGACGATAAAACTGATGAGCATTTTAGCGCACTTGATGCGATGGAAAAACAACTAAAAACCTTTAAAACTGCCGATAACACCCCATATAACTTAATTGAGTTACCGTGGCCAAAAGCCGCTTATGACGATGAGCAAACACGCTTACCGGCTACCTACGCTAACTACTTAATTATTAATAATGCTGTGCTTGTGCCAACGTATAATGATGCCAATGATGAACGTGCTCTTGCACAAGTTCAAAAAGCATACCCACAACACACTATTATTGGCGTAAATTGCCAACCAATCATTGAACAATTTGGCAGCCTGCACTGTATTACAATGCAATTACCTCGTGGATTTTTAGCTGGAGCAGCACAATGACAAGCCCTGCAAAATTAACCGTTGCGTTAGTGCAACAAAGCAATACCGATAACGCAAAGGACAATATGGCAAAATCAATAAGTGCCATTCGTGAAGCCGCTCAAAAAGGTGCAAAACTGGTTGTACTCCAAGAGCTACACCGAAGCCTCTATTTTTGCCAAACCGAAAATGTTGACGTATTTGATTTAGCCGAAACCATTCCAGGCCCTAGCAGTAATGCCTTAGGTGAGCTTGCTAAAGAGCTAAGCATTGTTATTGTCGCGTCTTTATTTGAAAAGCGCGCTACGGGCCTTTATCACAATACTGCGGTTGTATTAGAGCAAGACGGCAGTATTGCAGGTAAATACCGCAAAATGCATATTCCTGATGATCCAGGTTTTTACGAAAAATTTTACTTTACCCCAGGTGATATCGGTTTTGAGCCTATTCAAACCTCGGTGGGTAAATTAGGCGTGCTAGTATGTTGGGATCAATGGTTTCCTGAAGCTGCACGTTTGATGGCAATGGCTGGCGCTGAGGTATTAATTTACCCAACCGCTATCGGTTGGGATCCTAACGACGACATTGCTGAGCAAACTCGTCAAAAAGATGCGTGGGTTATTAGCCAGCGTGCCCATGCTGTTGCCAATGGCGTGCCGGTAATTAGCTGTAACCGCGTTGGCCATGAAAGTGACCCTAGTGCGCAAAGCGATGGTATTTCGTTTTGGGGCAATTCGTTTATTGCAGGCCCACAAGGTGAACTATTAGCAGAGGCTAATAATACTGATGAGCAAATTTTAGTAGTAGAAATTGATCAAAAACGCTCAGAAAACGTAAGACGTATTTGGCCTTTCTTACGTGATAGACGAATTGATCACTATAAAGACCTAACAAAAATATACCGAGACTAAGTAACCTTAACTCAAGATGGCTCTTACTTGCTAAGAGCCAACTATAAATGGAGTAATCAATGGCGTTTGAGCAATGGGCAGCCTTGCCTTGGGTAAAATCTCATAAAGATAAAATTCAATGGGGCCAGCTAAGCGGAAGTGGTTTAAGTATTGCTATTGCTGAAGGCGTTAAACAACAAGATAACTTAGTCTTAATTGTTACGCCGGATACACCAAGTGCACTGCGCCTTGAAACAGAATTAGAATATTTATTACCCGATAACCCAGTCATGGTATTTCCTGATTGGGAAACTCTGCCATACGATCATTTTTCTCCCCATCAAGATATTATTTCAGCCCGTTTGGCCACTTTAAACACCTTAAAAAAAGAACAACAAAGTGTGTTAATTGTGCCTGTATCTACTTTAATGTTGCGCACAGCCCCGGCCTCATTTATTTACGGTTCAACAATAAACTTTAAAGTGGGCGACAAACTAGACACTCATAACTTTCGTGACAACTTAGAGCAAGCTGGTTATTTAAATGTTCAACAAGTAATGGAGCACGGCGAATACGCTATACGCGGCTCTATCGTTGACTTATACCCAATGGGTAGCCCACACCCATTTAGACTCGACTTTTTTGATGACGAACTCGATACCATTCGCTTATTTGATGTAGAAACACAGCGCTCTGATGAAAAAGTAGATAAAATTGAGCTACTTCCAGCACATGAATTTCCTACTAACGACGCTGATATTGAACGTTTTAGAATAAGCTACCGTGAAAAATTTGGTGCAAGCTCGCAGCAAGACTCTGTATACATGCAAGTAAGCAAAGGTAACTGGCCTGCCGGTATTGAATACTACATGCCGTTGTTTTTTGAAAAGCTCGCGACTATTTTTGACTACCTGCCAGAAACAACTACCGTTATGCAACTGGGCGATTTAGAGCACGCGGCAGATAACTTTTGGCACGATGTAAATGTACGCTATGAGAACCGCAGAGTTGACCCACTTCGCCCATTACTAGAACCCAATGCGCTTTATCAGCCTATTGAAGAGCTGTTTTCTAATTTAGGCAATTTTGCACGTATTCGTTTATCGCTTGCAAAGCTTGGTACTAAAGCGGGCAATAAAAACTTAAGCGTTAGCGAGCTGCCTGCTATTCGAATTGATCATAAGCAGCATGAACCTTATGGCGCGTTTATAAATTATGTAGCAGAGCAAAAAAAGAAAAAAGGCCGCATATTACTCAGTGTTGAATCGGACGGTCGTCGCGAATCATTACTGAGCATTTTAAAACCAAGCGGTTTAAAATTTAAAGAATTTGAAACACTCGAACAATTTACAAAAAGCGCGAGTGATGTAGGTTTAATAGTAAGCCCGCTTGAACAAAGTGTCGTACTTGGCACTAAACCAAGCCTATCTATTATTACCGAGCAAGAACTGCTAGGTATAAAAGTATCTCAGCGCAGACGCCGCAAGCACAAGTACGAAGCCAGCCAAGATGCGCTAATCCGTAATTTAGCCGAGCTTAAAGAAGGTCAACCTGTTGTGCATCTTGATCACGGTGTTGGCCGTTATCAGGGGCTGCAAACAATTGATGCTGCAGGTGTAGTTACTGAATTTGTAACAATTACTTATGCAAGTGAAGCTAAATTGTACGTGCCAGTGTCTGCATTGCATATGCTGAGTCGTTACTCTGGTGGTGAAGAAGCCAGCGCCCCGCTGCATAAGCTTGGCTCAGATGCATGGGAAAAAGCAAAAAAACGTGCTGCTGAAAAAGTTCGCGATGTCGCCGCAGAGTTACTCGACATTTATGCTCAGCGCCAAGCAAAACCTGGTAATAAATTTACTCTAGATGCCCCCGCATATCGACAATTTAGCGATAGCTTTCCGTTTGAAGAAACTGACGATCAGCGCAACGCCATAGAAGCCGTATTAGGTGATATGCAATCAAAACAAGCGATGGATCGTTTAGTGTGTGGTGACGTAGGCTTTGGTAAAACAGAAGTGGCCATGCGCGCTGCTTTTGTAGCAGTTAACGATGATAAACAGGTAGCCATTTTAGTGCCCACCACCTTGCTCGCTCAACAACACTTTGAAAACTTTAAAGACCGTTTTGCTGATTTTCCTATTGAAGTAGGTGTACTTTCGCGCTTTAACTCCACTAAAGAGCAAAAAGACACACTTGAAAAAATGGCCAACGGTAAGCTCGATATAGTTATTGGCACGCATAAACTTATTCAACAAGACATTAAATTTAACGATTTAGGCTTGTTAATTGTTGATGAAGAGCATCGCTTTGGTGTTCGCCAAAAAGAGAAAATTAAAGCACTGCGCGCCGATGTAGACATACTCACACTGACTGCAACACCAATACCTCGTACACTCAACATGGCCATGAGCGGCATGCGCGATTTATCGATAATCGCAACGCCACCGGCTAAACGTTTAGCGGTAAAAACCTTTGTACGCCAACGCGATGTAGAACTAATACGCGAAGCGGTACTGCGAGAAATTAAACGCGGTGGCCAAGTTTACTTTTTACATAACAACGTAGAAACTATCGAGCGTGTTGCACAAGAAATTAGTGAATGGGTACCTGAAGCCAGTGTGACAACAGCCCATGGCCAAATGCGCGAGCAAGAGCTTGAGCAAATAATGACTGACTTTTACCATCAAAAATACAACGTGCTGGTATGTACCACGATTATCGAAACCGGTATTGATGTGCCTACGGCTAATACCATTATCATGGACAGAGCAGATAAACTCGGCCTTGCCCAGTTACACCAATTACGTGGACGAGTTGGGCGAAGCCACCATCAAGCGTATGCCTACTTACTAACAGGTGATCCTAAAGCGCTTTCTAAAGATGCGAGTAAACGCTTACAAGCAATTGAATCATTAGAGGATTTAGGTGCAGGTTTTGCCCTCGCTACACACGATTTAGAAATTCGTGGTGCGGGTGAGCTACTTGGCGATGATCAATCAGGCCAAATGCAAACCATTGGCTTTAGTTTATATATGGAAATGCTCGAACAAGCCGTAAATGCGCTGCGCGAAGGTAAAGAGCCAACGCTTGAAAACCTACTTCAAAAACAAACCGAAGTAGATTTAAAGCTGGCTGCATTATTACCTGATGACTACATACACGATGTTAATGCACGCTTGGGTATGTATAAGCGAATTGCAAGTTGTGCTAACCTTGATGATATGGATGAACTACAGGTGGAACTAATAGACCGCTTTGGTTTACTACCTGATGCTGCTAAAAACCTATTTAGCCTACAATTATTAAAAATGAAAGCTAGTAGTTTAGGTATAACTAAAATTGAGGCAAACCCAAAAGGTGGTTACTTTGAGTTTAGCCAAGATACCAAGGTTAACCCTAGCTTCATCATTGGCTTGATACAAAGTGCACCTAAGGTGTACAAAATGGATGGCGCAAATAAACTGCGCTTTGCAATTAGTGAGGCAAATGCCCGCGAACGCTTAAAAATGGTCACTGCAATGATTGCAGATTTCGAAAAAAAGGTTAGCCATTAATGTTGCTAAAAAAATCGCTTATTGTTTTATGCTGCTTATTTAGCAGCACTGCATTTGCAGAACGCTGGTTTGAGGTTGAGGTGCTTGTATTTAAACAGCGCCCTGCCCCGTATTTACAAGAAGACTTTAGCCTTAAGCACAAAGCTATTGAAGATAAAAATACGCTAGACTTACTGACCCCTCTTTACACTGAACAAGCAATGCAGGCCTGCATAGATGGCGATGAGCGTTTTCAAAAACGCACTTTTACTGATTCATTAGTTAATTCAAACCCGCAATCAGGTGTATGTGACAACAGTATTGACTACCTACAAAGCTACGATGAGCTACCTGTAACGCCTTTAGCACCCGCTAAAGATGATATGCAGCAAACCTATTTATTAGCGCCGCAACAGCTGCAATTTAAAGCGCAATATAGGCAACTGGACCGCAAAGGCTTAACACCTATTCTACATACTGGCTGGCGCTTTGAAGGTGCAAGCAAGTCACGCGCCCCAAGCATGCATTTAATGGCGGGTAAGCATCTTAAAAATGAACCCAATGTAACACCTAGCTATTCAAACCCTGATTTTGTAAGTTTATTGAATTCACAACCGGCGCTATTTAACGACCCAGATCAATCAAAAGCAGAATGGGAACTAGACGGTTTATTTAAAATACATTTACGACATTATTTATACATAACAGCTAATTTTGATATTAGCCAAAAGCTAGAAAACGGCGATATAGAGTCAGCCCGTTTTTCTCAGTTTAGACGTGTAATTAGTGGTGAAGTACATTACTTTGACCATCCACGAATGGGCATGATTGTCCAGATCAGAAAATTCAAACATTAATATTAAGTAGGATATAACAATGAAAAAACTCCTTATCATCGCAGCTACATTAAGCCTTGCGGCTTGTTCTAAGGTAAGTCTTGAAAATTATGAAAAAATTAAAGTAGGCATGGATAAGACTGAAGTTGAAACTATTTTAGGCAGTGCTGATAACTGTGTTGAAAAAACACTACATACAAACTGTGTATGGGGCGATGAAGCAAAAAATATCGAGATCACGCTAGTATCAGACAAAGTAACTTTATATAGCAAACATGGCTTAGCTAATAAATAAAGTGACCAAATATTAGGGGCTGATTGTATCAGCCCCTTTTAAAATTAATTAAACTCATTTTTTGGAGTAGATAAGCTCAATATTAACGATTTTACTGCGATTTAACGTTATTTTATAGCGTTGATAAAGTGTTTTATCTTCCTCAGTTAGCACAAGTACCATGTTTAATTGATAACGCCTTTCTACAGCCTGCTTAGAAATTTTATTACTGTCTAAATGATATAGCTTCCCTTCACCACGTTTTAAATAACGTGCAAATGGTGCAAGATTAAATTGTAGCGTGTGCTGTAGCGTATCGTAGCCGGGCAAAAATTCTTTCGCACTAACACGTGTCTCACTTGCAAAGTGTAACCACTGCGCAGCTTGTTTATTTTGTTGACGACGTTTTGAAAAAATAGATTTCACTTCTTTAGGTATTTTCTTAAAGCGCATGTATTCAAGCCAAATTAGCTGACTCGCTACTTTGTCTTTGGTAATACTATTTTTAAAACTAAATCGCCACTTAGGTCGCCCTTGTACAATGGCTCGCCAAATCATACGTGTAATATCTTCTTTAAATATTTCACGTAGCCCGTATATAACACCTAAAATTAAAATAAGTGTCGCGGTGACTTCAGTAAACGTTGAGCGAGCATTGAGTATTACAACCATCACAAATGCCATGATAACGGCTGTAACAGTGCCTTTAACTAATCGCTTAAGGTAGCTGTTAAGAAACCGCGTTTGACGCTGTAATATTACGCCGTGCTCAATTAAGCGTTGTAACAAGCGCATTTTATTTGTTATTCGATTTGCGTCTTGCATGGTTGTTTCAGAGTTGTAGCTTTTCTCTGCTCGATACGTATTTTCGCTTTTACAAAACTGCAGTAAATCGTTACGCTCTTTTGCATAATCGCTACTACGTGGGCCTTCATCTAAAAGCTTTAAAAAAGATTGCTCAACATGCCAACTTAAATAGTTATCAGCATTGGTAAAAAATGGCAGTAGCTTTTCGTCATCTGGTGTGTAGCGACGCAGCTTTTTTAAAAGCCCTTCGCTTTGCTCATATACCTCGTTAGCACGTTTATAAAAATCTTCTGCTTCATCAATTTTTAACGCGTCTTTTATATCGGCATCAAGGGCTAAACGTACTTGGTAACAAAATAAATTAAGGTTTTGCCGGTAATCTTGTTGCTCACCTTTGTTTTTACTAACAAAACGGCTTCGCACTAAAGGCAAGTGTATATTATTAGCGTTATACGCTAAGTGTGATTTAAAGTGGTTATTAAAATAAGATTCTTCGGTAAGTGTTTGCGGATTGATCCCCATTTCATTAGGGATTGAAAAATACAGATCTATGCGCTGTTCAGAACGAGGTGTTAGTTCTGGTTCAATGACAAAAGATAAGTTTTCATCTTGTTTTAACAATCAGTTCTCCTTCTAAAATATCGTTTTAGTGTACTTGTCTCCTTTATTTTGTTCAATAAAAAAGGCTCAGTAAATACTGAGCCTTAATAAGATTAATGTGCTAGTTAAAACTTGTAGTTTACACTTGCAAACACGCGAGAACCAACTACATCGTAAATTTCTGGAACAGTGCCCATATCATTGCCGCCTAGAACTTCTTCTGGCTCTTTATCAAAGATATTGTTCATACCACCGGTAACACGAAGTGCATCATTGATGTTATAGCTCATAGAAATATCATGGTAAATAACGTTATCTGTGCTAAACGACTCACCGTAGTAATCGCCGTCCATACCACGGAGAAAACGTGCATTATAAAGCACATTAAATGCATCAGTTATATCGTAGCTTACAGATAGATTAGATTTAATTTTAGAGTATCCACCGATGTTGCCATCAATAGTGCCAGTGTAATTAATGTCATCTTCTTCAAACTTGATTAAATAAGTTGTATCAAGGTTTATACGATAGTTATCTGCAGAGTAGCTAATATTCCAATCAACACCTGATGTTTCTTGAGAACCTACGTTAGTTAGTGCTGAACTTAGGTTAGATAAGTCACCAGATTGTGTGATGTTTACTGATGAACATGATTCTGAGTCACCTGCAAAACAGCTATTCATTTCGTTTTGAACATCTAAGCGAGTAATCGCATTAGTAATATCAAACTTCCAGTAATCTAGAGTTGTTGATAAGCCGTCAGCTACTTCCCAAACCATACCAAAAGTGAAAGAGCGACTTTCTTCGGCTTTAAGATCGTTATCACTTGTGTAGTTTACAAGTATTTGAGCATCTTGTTCGTTGCCCCATGGATCAGCTAGGTAATCGTACGAACCTGAGTTACCACCAAACAGTTCTGATACGTTTGGTGCTCTAAAGCCAGTAGCTAATACAGAACGAACCATAAACTCTTCAGTTACATTCCACGTTGCACCAAGTTTCCACGTTGTTTCGCCACCAAAGGTAGAGTAGTTATCGTAGCGAGCAGCACCTTCAAGGGTAACAGTCTCTAATACCGGCATAGATGTTTCAAAGTAGATAGACTGTACTGAGAAATCACCTTCAGTTGGATCTTGTTGTGCAGCTGTGCTCTCACCAAGCTGAGTAATTAGATCTGGTGTGTAGTAACCACTTTCAAAGCGGTTTTCTACACCGATTGCGTAACCAATATCACTTTCTGTTACTGCACTATAACCAGCTGAAAGAATAAATTGCTCGTTACCACCTTCGTTTGACTCAGTATAAATTGAATCGTTAGATGTTAATAAGCTACGATCTAAAGAATCACCGCTAAACCAAAGAGCTTGGTTTGCATAAATGCTTTCTTCAACTCGACTTGCATTAATTGAGTTTTGAACTTTATCTTTTGAGTCATTACGACCGTAAGTTGCACTTACATCCCAGCTTGCATCGTTATCTAATAAACCTTGTAATGCAACAGATACACGGTAAGTGTCAGTTTCTTGCTCATAAATACGAGGACCAGCATCAACCATTCTTCTTCTGTACTCTAAAGAGTCAGCAAGATCGCCTGTATCTGCGTCACGGAAGCTATCTGTGTAAGTTGAATCCAAGCTAGAAGTACTTAAATCAATACTTGCTGGTTGTGGTGCAAGTTGTTGGTTAGATTCACGACGTGTATACATCAAATCAACATTAAATGTAGTGTCTGAGTCTAGCTCTTTGTCAAAACTAGTAAATAAGCTGTATAGCTCATTAGGTGTTTGAGCATAGCTTGATGTTGTGAAATCGTATGAAGTAGTTCTATCTGCAAAAACACCATTACCCTGGTAAGTTCTGCCGCCCAGTGTTCCTTCAGGGATAAATGAAGACTCGCCAGGCTCTACAAAACGACGATCCGACTGAATTACTTCACCACGGTTTGAGTATTGAGCACCAACAACTAAGTTGCCATCGGCAATATTCATTCCGTGTAATAAACTAACACCGTAATTATTGCCATCACCTTTTGTAGTGCGGCTGCCTTCAACGTTAAGCTCTGAACCTTCAAAATCTTTCTTTGTTATGATGTTAACAACACCAGCAATAGCATCAGAGCCATATACTGCAGACGCGCCGTCTTTTAAGATTTCTATAGATTTGATCATTGCTACAGGAATGGTATTTAAATCAACAGAAGAATCTGCGCCGGTTCCTGAAGAAACCATACGACGACCATTTAATAATACCAGTGTACGTTGCGAGCCCATACCACGTAGGTTGACTGTCGCAGAACCACCTGAACCATTATTACTTGAAGCGCCTAAGCTAATACCAGCAGCTGATGGCTGAGTAGAAAGTATGTCAGCAACCGATGTGAAACCACTTTTTGCAATGAAGTCATCACCGATAACTGTGATTGGGCTTGATGTTTCCATATCAGTACGATTAATGCGAGAGCCAGTTACCTGAATTTTTTCAATTGATGTAGCTGCTTCGTCAGCCGCTAAAACTTGCACACTTGAGAACATTGGTATTGCTGCGATTACAGCTAAACCAAGAGTTGATTTTTTCATGAAAGAACCCTACTTGTTGGAAATTTACCTTTATTGGTAATGCTCACTTTTTATTAGAATAGTGAGTCAGGTGGGCAACTTAGGCGCTTTTAACTGAACGAAAACTTAATGGCAGCTCAATTTATATCAAGAAATAAAATGGAATAACCATAGTAGGTACATAGGTTACATTATGTTTCAGTGTTAATTAATAAATACACTTTAAAAACAATACCTTGAAAAGACAAGGAAACATTAGAAACACACCTGAAACCAAAGTGATTCACTTTGTAATCAAATGTAATTAACTGAGCTACGTACCAAAAACAGACAAATTAACAACTTAATCACAGCACATTATTAAAACCGCAAAACTAAATGTTAATTAATAACCATATTTATGCATACTTGATGCTTAAATAGTCTTATTTAGCCTCTTTGGAAGGTTTTTTGATTAGATTTTTTTATTCAGTCGTAATTAAAGTTGAACTTTTTGAGAGCACTTATTCACTATTGAAGTTTTGTCAGTATTAAAACCTAAAAAGGCAATTTTATTGATCTTGTCACTCAAATAATCGTATGTATAAGAAAACGAACTCACATCAAAAATGTAAGCTGTATACAAGAGTTTGTAGTCGCAACTTTAATACGTTACGTAAAAAGAGTAATTGAGTGTTTGTATTACAGAGGTGGCATTATCTTTAACGGTTAGTTCTAAATTCCAAAGCATATTTTGCTCTGAACAAATACCAACCATAGTATTACTTTGCCAAAGATCATTATGTTTTTTAAATTTTTGGGGAATGTAACCCATGTACATAGTGATGCCTTTAAGCTTGGCATCTTCAATTGTAACGTTTGCAGGTAAGTCACTAAAGATAGTAAATGGGGTTTCGGGGGAAAGGGTTTTCTCGCTTAACCATACTTTAACATCATTTGAAAAAGTACAAGGCAAATTGGCTTCGCACTGGGCATTTTTAAGAAATTTTTCATCTGTATTTTTAGAAAAATCACACGCTGTTAATAAAAAAAACACCACAGTGAATAAACTTAACCTATATATAAGCATAACAATTTCGCACTAAAGAAAAGCAAATACTAATAATCGTGACTGTAAATAACAAGTGCGAGTGTTACTATTAGGCCAAATTAGGCACAAACTGTATCAAAAAATAAACAACAAGCTCACAAAGTTTGATTGATGTCATAATTTTATGTAATTGACCTATCTTTTTTAGGCCAAAAAATTTATCATTTCACCCGCAAAAAATAAGGGTTTCTCAAGTTTTTTTCTGAAGTTTTCATGTATTGAAAGTTTTAGGTAACACGCTTGAGAAAAATAGTAGGCCCCACTTTTAATAGTGGGTAATTCATTTCTAAACGCATTTATTGCAGCGGAAGCCAGAAAATGAGCCAAACAGTAGCATCACAAACTGAGTATAACTATAAGGTTGTACGCCAATTCGCTATTATGACAGTGATTTGGGGCATCGTTGGCATGAGTATTGGGGTTCTGATTGCTGCCCAATTAGCTTGGCCAGCACTTAACTTTGATACACCATGGTTAACTTACTCTCGACTACGTCCGTTACACACGAACGCAGTAATTTTCGCATTTGGTACTAGTGCACTGTTTGCGACGTCTTATTACGTCGTACAACGTACTTGCCAAACGCGTCTTTTCTCAGACAAACTCGCCGCCTTTTCATTTTGGGGCTGGCAGCTAGTTATTGTATTAGCAGTAATTACATTACCACTTGGTATTACTAGCTCAAAAGAATACGCAGAACTTGAATGGCCAATCGATATTTTAATCGCTGTGGTTTGGATTGTTTACGCTATTGTATTCTTTGGTACTTTAATCAAGCGTAAAGTGTCGCACATTTATGTTGCTAACTGGTTCTATGCTGGCTTTATTATTACTGTTGCAGTACTACACATTGTAAACAGCATGGCAGTGCCTGTGTCGTTAACTAAATCATACTCAATCTACGCAGGTGCGGTAGATGCTATGGTTCAGTGGTGGTACGGTCATAACGCTGTAGGTTTCCTATTAACTGCTGGTTTCTTGGGTATGATGTATTACTTTGTACCAAAACAAGCAGGTCGCCCAGTTTACTCATACCGTTTATCGGTAGTTCACTTTTGGGCATTAATTTCATTATACATCTGGGCAGGTCCTCACCACCTTCACTACACTGCGCTTCCTGATTGGACGCAAAGTTTAGGTATGGTTATGTCTATTATCCTATTCGTACCGTCTTGGGGTGGTATGATTAACGGTATTATGACCCTATCAGGCGCATGGCATAAACTGCGTACTGATCCAGTACTACGCTTCTTAGTTGTTTCATTGTCTTTCTACGGTATGTCTACGTTCGAAGGCCCTATGATGGCAATTAAATCTGTAAATGCGTTATCTCACTACACAGATTGGACAATCGGCCACGTACACTCAGGTGCACTAGGTTGGGTTGCTATGATTTCAATTGGTGCTATTTACCACTTAATTCCTGCGTTATTTGCGCAAGGTCGTATGTATAGCGTTAAATTAGTTAATACCCACTTCTGGTTACACACTGTAGGTGTTGTTTTATACATTGTTGCAATGTGGATCTCTGGTGTAATGCAAGGTCTTATGTGGCGTGCGGTAAATGCCGACGGTACATTAATGTACAGCTTTGTGCAGTCTTTAGAAGCGTCGCATCCTTTCTACATTATGCGTTTTGTAGGCGGTGTATTCATCGTAACAGGCATGTTAGTTATGGCTTATAACGTTTTCCGTACAATTTCAGCTGAGAAAGAATCTCTGAAGTTAGACGCGCAAGCACAATTAGCATAACGGAGTGAGATGATGAGCAATAAAAATTCACAAAACAAACATGAAATAGTAGAAAAGAACGTTGGCCTTATGGCTATTCTGACTGTTTTTGCTATCAGCTTTGGTGCATTAGTTGAAATTACTCCGCTAATGTTCCAAGACGACACAACTAAACCAGTAGAAGGCCTACGCCCTCTTAATGCTTTAGAAATGGAAGGCCGTGACATATATGTACGTGAAGGTTGTTATAACTGTCACTCACAAATGATCCGCCCTTTTCGTGATGAAGTTGAGCGTTACGGTCACTACTCTGTAGCAGGAGAGTCAGTATGGGATCACCCTTTCCAATGGGGTTCTAAACGTACTGGTCCTGACCTTGCTCGCGTTGGTAAACGTTACTCGGACGATTGGCATTATGCTCACTTAGTTGACCCACGTGCTGTGGTTCCTGAGTCGAATATGCCAGGTTTTCCTTGGTTAGCAGAGGATAAGGTAGACACAAGCCTGACTCTGAAAAAACTACAAATTTTCCGTGATACTTTTGCTATTAACCCAGAAAACCCTAAACACCCGGGCCTAGGTTATGGCAGCGACGAAGAACTTAAAGCTGATGTTGAAAAAGTTAACGCTATGAATAACGGCGAAGGCGCAACAGAAATCCAAGCTCTAATCGCGTATTTACAGCAACTTGGTACCCACTTGAAGTAAATTATTATGGATTACGGAACATACAGAGGCATTTTGACTCTGGTAATTTTAGTATTGTTTATTGTGATTGTTGTATGGGCATACAGCAAGCGTAGCAAAAATCGTTTTGACAGCGCTGCTAATGCCATTTTTGAAGATGAAAAAAAACATAACAACACACTCTCTAACGAGGAAAAGGAGTCTGAAAAATGACTAGCTTTTGGAGTATTTGGGTTATTGTATTAACCCTTGCATGCTTATGCATCATCTTTGGCCTATTAGTTTGGAACTTAAAAAACTATGCTGGCGTAAAAGAAGGTGAAAGCTGTGGACATGAATTTGACGGCATTGAAGAGCTAAATAATCCACTACCAAAATGGTGGACCTACATGTTTTTCGCAACTTTTATTTGGTCAGTATATTACCTTGCAGCTTACCCAGGTTTAGGCAACTGGGAAGGTTTAGGTAAATGGACTAGTTCTAACCAAGGTATTACGTCTTTAGCTGAATCTAAAAAAGCAGTTGCAGAGGCCAAAGCAGAAGGTCGTTTTGTTAAACTTGATAAAGAGTATGAAACTGCAGAAGAACGCTTTGGTCCTATTTTTAATCGACTTGCACAAGTGCCGGTTTTAGATTTAGTTAATTCTAAGTTTGAAGGTGACGCAGCGCAGCAAGTTGCTCTTGAAAATGGTGACAAACATGAACAAACAGATGGTCAACTAGCCATCGAAATTGGTCAGCGTTTATTCTCACAAAACTGTGCGCAATGTCACGGCTCTGATGCACGTGGTGGAACAGGCTTCCCTAACCTAACTGATAAAGATTGGTTATATGGCGGTACACCAGACAAAATTAGAGAAACACTGCTTAATGGTCGTATAGCTGCAATGCCAGCTTGGGGCGATGCTCTTGGTGAGCAAGGCGTTAAAGAAATGACAGCGCATGTACTGAGCCTTTCTGGTCGTACTGTTAACCAAAAAGATGCTGCCGCAGGTAAAGCTAAGTTTGCAATGTGCGCCGCATGTCACGGTGCTGACGGTAAAGGGTCGGTTGCACATAACCTACCATTTGGCGCGCCTAACCTGACTGATAACATTTGGTTATACGGTGGTTCTCAACGTGCTGTTGAAGAAACACTTAACCACGGCCGTGCTGGTGTAATGCCTGCTTGGAAAGACATTTTAGGTGAAGATAAAATTCACTTATTAACAGCCTACGTTTACAGTTTATCGCAAGATAAATAAGCACGCGGTTAATAAAATGTTTATAAATTAATTTATTTAATTCAATAGATTAATCCAGATCAAAAAAGCCTCCAGTCGGAGGCTTTTTTTTAGTCTTTTACGTATAATTCCTATAAAATAACGCTTCCTAAACTAATTTTAGAGACACTATGCAACCTACTCCGTGGTATAAAAATTTTTGGCCTTGGTTTTTAATCTTTTTTCCGTTAGTTGCCATTATTGGCTGTATTAGCTTATTTATTACGGCAATAGGTAACGGCCCAGATATGGTTGTTGACGACTACTACAAAAAAGGTAAAGCAATAAACTTAGAACTGACTAAGTTTGAAAAAGCAAAAGCACTTTACTTACATGGCGAATTAAATGTAACCAACGAGCGTGTAAGCTTTAAGTTTACAAAAGGTGACAGTAGCAACGTACATGTTTTAAAACTTTCGTTTTACCACCGTACTATTAAAGCGCATGACTTTGAGGCAACACTTACGCCTAATGCCAATCAAGAATTTACTGCATTACTTGATAAGTATACGCCAGGTGCATATTCTGTATTTATTGAGCCAATTGATGGCAGCTGGAAACTAAAAGAAAACATTGTTCTACCGACGGCTGAAACCGTTTTAGTTACTCCTAACTATAAGTAATCATTACTATGTCTCACTCTTGCTTTCATTGCCTTGAAAGTGTGCCAAACGGATTTAGCGCAAACGTTATAATTGACGATATTGCCCAGCCAATGTGTTGCATTGGCTGCCAAGCAGTTGCGCAAAATATTGTTGATCAAGGTATGACTGATTATTATAAATACCGAACTGTTCGCGCAGGCAAGGTTGAGCAACTGGTACCTGAGCAACTCGCATTTATAAAAAGTTATGACAACGAAGACATTCAAGACGAATTTATAGCCACTAACGACAATATCTCAGAGGTATTGTTGAGTGTTGAAGGTATAACCTGCGCAGCGTGTGCATGGCTTATCGAAAAACAACTCTTAAACTTAAAGACTGTAAAACGGGTTGATGTAAATACATCCACCAACCGCGCGATGATCCAATGGGATAAAACCAACACCCCATTGAGTGAAATTATTACCGCACTTGCCAAAATTGGTTATAAAGCCTACCCATTTCAATCAGATATTGAAGCTCAACAAAAGCAACAAACTGCCAAAGCCTATATTCGCCGCTTAGGTGTTGCAGGCTTAATGACCATGCAAGTTATGATGTTTGCGTTTGCCATGTACTTTGGCATGTTCTCCGGGATGGACAGCAATTTTGAGCAGTATTTTAGATGGATCAGCTTAGTACTTGCCTCTCCGGTTATTTTATATAGCGCACTGCCCTTTTTAACCAACGCCATAAATGGCTTAAAAGCAAAACAGCTCAATATGGATTTACCGGTATCGCTGGCTATTTTTGGTGCGTTTGGCGCAAGTTGTTACGCCACATTTATGCAAGTCGGCGAAGTATATTTTGAGTCTGTGTGCATGTTTACCTTTTTACTTTTATTAGGTAAGTACCTTGAATTTAGAGCGCGTTTAAAAGCGAGCGAATTTACTGCCAACTTACAAAAATTATTGCCATTAACAGCCCGCACCATTAACGAAAGTGGTGAAGAACTTATAATTGCAGCCAAAAAACTAAAACTTAATGACGTAGTACTCATTAAAGCGGGTGAAACAATCCCTGCCGACGGCGAACTTATAAAGGGTAAAACTACGGTTGATGAATCAATGATGACGGGCGAACACCAACCCGTTACAAAATTTATCGGCCACAATGTCTACGCCGGTTGCGTTAACCATGACGGTGTTATTGAAATAAAAATCAATAAAATTGGCCAAAATACGCTTTTAAATCAAATTATCCGCTTGCAACACAACGCATTAACTAAACGCCCTAAACTGGTTGAAATTACAGATAAAGTTGCGCAATGGTTTATAGCGTGCCTGCTTATATTTGCTTCACTTACAGCTATTGGCTGGTACCAAATTGACCCTGAACACGCATTTTGGATCACCATTTCGGTTTTAGTTGCTACCTGCCCATGTGCCCTGAGTTTAGCCATACCAACCGCACTTACATGCGCGGTTGCAACCTTGACCCGTAAAGGCGTATTAATAAAACAAGCGCATGTGCTCGAAACACTCTCACAAATTACGTTATTTGCCTTTGATAAAACAGGCACACTTACTCAAGGTAAATTTAGCCTAGATGAAGTAGATATACTCGATAAGCAATACACAAAAGCGCAAGTGCTAGATATGGCAGCTATGTTAGAGCGTTATTCTGAGCACCCTATCGCCAGCGCATTTGATGAAATTACTCCTGCTCACCACAATCTTAATAACGTTGAAGTGCATCCAGGTCTGGGAATTAGCGCACAAGATGCAACTAATCATTATGCAATTGGTAAAAGTGGTTGGTTTGATAGCAAAAAATCAAATGCACAAGCAAGCTTGTATATAAATAAGCAGGTTGTTGCACGTTTTTACTTTATTGATAAAGTAAAAAACGATGCTAAAAAGCTTATAGACTCACTTCAATCGCAAAACTTAACGTGTCATATGTTAACCGGTGACGCGTCAGATGCTGGGCAAAAAGTAGCTAAACAACTTAACCTTGAAAGTGTGCAATCTGGGTGTTCGCCACAAGATAAACAAACAGCTGTTGAACAATGGGCGTCACAAAACGAAGTAGTTGCAATGGTCGGCGATGGCGTAAACGACAGCCCTGTATTTGCCAGTGCCCATTTATCCATTGCAATGGAAACCGGTGCCGACATTTCTAAAAACAGTGCCGATGTAGTGCTGTTAAACAGTGATTTAGCCTCTATTGCGCACCTACTCAATGTTGCTAAGCAAACTAGGCGAATCATTAAGCAAAACCTGGCGCTGTCTTTGTTGTATAATGCCTCTATTTTACCGCTTGCAGCGCTTGGGCTTGTTGACCCGTGGATGGCCGTTATCGGTATGTCTGCCAGCTCAATTATTGTGATTAGTAATTCACTAAGGCTATTAAAGTTATGAGCATAATTTACATTTTGATCCCCATTGCCATTTTGTTTGTCATTATTGCTATAGGCGTTTTCTTTTGGGCCGTAAAAAGTGAGCAGTTTTCTGATTTAAATAAGCAAGGTCATAGTATTTTGTTTGAAGACGACAAAGAGCAACATAACAAAAGTAATGATTGACCCTCTTTACACCAGCGCATTTTTAATGGGGCTAATAGGTAGCGGTCATTGCATTGCGATGTGCGGCGGTATTGCAAGCTCATTACAACTGGCAAGTGATAAACGCAAAGCATTCACCTATTCATTTGCCTATAATACCGGACGTGCACTGAGCTACATGGCAGCAGGTGCACTTGTTGCTGGTATTAGCAGCCAATTTGCTAGGCAAAACACATCTTTTTCTTTAGCACTTTCATTCATTGCAGCTATTTTTATGCTCCTTGTCGGCGTGTATATAATGCGCTTAGGCCCTACGTTGCAATGGTTAGAAAAAATTGGTAAAACCTTAGTGTGGCAACACATTGTTAAGCTAAATAAATACTTAATACCTATTAACTCACCATTTAAAGCCCTAGGTTACGGTGCTTTGTGGGGATGGCTTCCATGTGGACTTGTTTACTCAGCACTTACATGGGCGATGACTAGCCCAAGTGCCCTAGACGGTGCTTTAGTGATGCTTTGTTTTGCTTTGGGTACTTTCCCCGCAATGATCACGTTAGGCGTTACCGCACAAAAACTAAATAGTATTATTAACCACCCTTGGACCCGAATTGTATTGGGCAGTGTTATAATCTGGTATGGTATCTACTTATTGATAATTGCAACTGACAAGCTGATACAATAACCTATTCGCAGTATTAACCTTTTATGGTTATTTTGCAGTCGTGTGTATAAAAATTTAAACGGATTAAATTATGGATTTCTCTCAAAGTCGCGCTAAAGGTAATTGTGCTATTAGCTGTAATAACTGCAGTATTAGTCAATTGTGCTTGCCATTTTCTCTCAATGGCCAAGAAATGGATAAGCTAGACGAAATTATTGAGCGAAAAAAACCACTCCATAAAGGCGATTATCTATTTGAATCAGGCGCACCTTTACAGGCTATTTATGCTGTACGCTCTGGCTCATTTAAATCGTACACATTATCAGAGCAAGGTGATGAGCAAATAACCGGGTTTCATTTAGCGGGTGACTTAGTAGGCTTTGACGCGATAAGTAAAATGGCGCACCAGAGTTTTTCACAAGCACTTGAAACGTCAATGGTGTGCGAAATACCATTCGATACCCTTGACGAACTTGCTGGTAAATTACCAAAACTTCGTCAACAAATAATGCGCTTGATGAGCAGCGAAATTACATACGATCAAGAAATGCTGTTATTACTCAATAAAAAATCAGCAGAAGAACGCTTAGCTAGTTTTATTTATAACTTATCAGAGCGTTTTGGTGAACGTGGTTTTTCACGCAAAGAATTTAGATTTACCATGACTCGCGGTGAAATAGGTAACTACTTAGGCCTTACCGTAGAGACCATTAGCCGTTTATTAAGCCGTTTTCAAAAAGCCGACTTAATAAAAGTAGAAGGTAAATTTATTACAATTTTAGATAATGATGCCTTAGCTAAAACGGCAGCAATCGTTAAGCCTCGCTAAATTAAATAGTTTGATTTAGAACAACAATTTATATGCTACCCCTTTAACTGTTTTATATTTGCGTTACACTAATTGTACACCCGTTAGGCAAATGGAGTAGCATATGAACACTATTAAACGCATTATTGCGGTTATTGACCCTACCAAAGACGATCAACACGGTTTATCACGTTCAATAGACTTAGCCAAAAAATCTGGCGCAAGTATTACCGCCTTTATGACGGTTTACGACTTCTCTTATGAAATGACAACGATGCTATCTGGCGATGAACGCGAAGCAATGCGTGATGCCGTACTAAAAGATCGCCAGCTATGGCTTAACGATTTGGTTTCACCTTACAAAGATATAAATATTGACACCCAAGTGGTTTGGCATAACCGTCCTTATGAAGCCATAATCGATACTGTATTTGATCAAAAGTACGATTTAGTAATTAAAGGCACACATCAACATGGTGCACTTAAATCCGTTATTTTCACCCCTACCGACTGGCATTTAGTACGAAAATGCCCTGCCCCTGTGTTGTTTGTTAAAGAAATGGCATGGCCAGAAAACGGTAATATTTTAGCTGCTGTGAATGCGGTTAGTGAAAACGAAGAACATGTAGCACTTAATAAACGGGTAATTAAAGACGCACAATTTTTATGTGAACTTGCCAACGCAAAACTTAATTTAGTTAATGCTTATCCTGCAACGCCCATAAATATAGCAATCGAAATTCCTGAGTTTAACCCTGGACTTTATAACGAATCAGTTAAAAAACACCACATTGAATCAACCAATGCACTTGCTGCTGAGTTTAATTTAAGCCAAGAGCAATGTTTTATTGAAGAAGGCCTACCTGAGGATGTAATCCCTGATGTAGCTAAGCGGTTAAATAGCGAATTAGTTGTTATTGGTACCGTTGGTCGTACAGGCTTAAGTGCCGCTTTAGTAGGTAATACAGCAGAGCATGTAATTGATAGCCTTGACTGCGATGTACTAGCACTTAAGCCCGATGGTTACGTAAGCCCGATGGCAAAGAAACTAGATTAATTAAAAATTTAGCAAGTAACATCCAGTTTGTTACTTGCTAAAAATACCGTGTTTAATTACATCCTAAACTCGCATATTCAGGTGGTTTGGGTATAATACGCCCCTTTATTTTTAGCAAATAACTTTGCTGTATTGTTTTACTAGGGGGCGTAATTGTCACACTCAGATCAAGCTAAAGCTCAATTTAACTTAAATAAGCTACAAAAGCGTTTACGTCGCCAAACTGGTCAAGCCGTTATGGACTTCAATATGATTGAAGAAGGTGACCGTATAATGGTGTGTTTATCAGGTGGTAAAGACAGCTACACAATGCTTGAAATGCTTCAACATTTAAAACGTGTAGCACCTATAAAGTTTGATCTCGTTGTTGTAAACCTAGATCAAAAACAACCAGGGTTTCCTGAGCACGTTTTACCCCAGTATCTTGATAAATTAAATGTAGAATACAAAATTGTAGAAGAAGATACCTACAGCATTGTTACTGACATTATTCCTGAAGGTAAAACAACCTGTTCACTTTGCTCACGACTGCGTCGTGGTATTTTATACCGCACAGCAAATGAGTTAGGCGCAACTAAAATAGCCCTTGGCCACCATCGTGACGACATGATTGAAACGTTGTTTTTAAATATGTTTTACGGTGGAAAACTAAAAAGTATGCCGGCTAAATTAATGAGTGATAACGGCGAGCACATGGTTATTCGCCCACTTGCATACTGTAAAGAAAGCGATATAAGCCAATACGCATTTGCACAAGGTTATCCAATTATTCCGTGTAACCTATGTGGTTCGCAAGAAAACCTACAGCGTAAACATACAAAAGTAATGCTCGCTAAATGGGATGCTGAGCATCCAGGTCGTATTGAGAGTATTTTTACAGCAATGCAAAACGTCGTGCCTTCACACTTAGCTGATGCTGATTTGTTTGATTTTAAAAACTTACAAACCGGTGAAGTCATTGATGGTGGCGATATAGCTCTTGATAAGCCAGACATTCCTATAGTGCCTGTTACTAATGAGCTTGATGAACAAGAAGCGCCAAGTGTAGTTACTATAAATCTAAGCTAACATATCTAGGCTAACAAATTTAAGGGGTTGTATTTATGTACAACCCCCTTAAATTTACCAATTCAGCCTTACGTTGTCTTTTTAACTCTCAGCTAGGCCTTGTAAAAACTCTAAACTTAACTTTTCTTGTGCATTAGTCTGATACGGCAACTGCTGTAAACTGTCGTACGAGAAATCGTTTATATCAAAATGGCTTATTTCACTATTCCCAAAGCTGTTACGCTCACCTGGGCTTGGCGACATTCTTTCTATTACAAAGTCACTTAAGCGCATATCGGTAACGCCCTTAGGTAATACTGACCAATGAGCTTTTAAGTCTACGGTTTGGCTCCCTTGTGTTAAGCGTTCCTTAGATACCAAATGAGCAAGTGGTGTATCACCACTATATAAATTCGCCCTAACACGATACAAACCACTTTTTATCACCGTTAAATTAGCTGGCATAATCATGTTTTCATTTTGAGCATAAGCAATTTCAAAACCTGTCAAAGTAGCACTTGGCGGCATATATTGAATTTGCGCAACTACGGGTACTTTTTTGCCGTCAACATCGCCCTGCACATACACTTGCAAACTACGAGGGTAATCTTCATCTTCTTTAAATGTAATAATTGCCTCACCTTCACGCGCATTGCCCGTATGGGTATTTAATACTTCCTTTGTATCAGTATTTGCAAGTTCAACGACCACTTTACCAAGCCCTTGAGCGCTTACCTTTATTGTTATTTCTTCTGGATATACAAAACGATATTGTTTGAGGCTTACCGTTAAAGCATCGCCGCTTTCACCTATGGGGCTCGACACAGGATAAAACTGATTTGGCTTTAATCGATCTTCATCTAAAGGACTCAAAGGTTGAGAATAAGGAGGAAACTTAAGTGCACTTTCGTATTGCATCACCACTTGCTGCGCTGCTTTTGTTAGGTCTTCATTAAACGCAATTTGCTTTTTTGATTGTGGTTTTTTAGCTTTAGGCACATCTATAGGGATCACTTTTACAGGCGATAAGTCAGGTGCGTTCGCGCTGTGTTTAATCTGTGGTTTTATTGGCTCAGCAACTTTATGAGCATCATTTTTACCAGTAAACCATAGCGAGAATAAAATAGTGCTAATAATTAAAGCAACGACATAAAATTTTTTCATTTTTATATTTCAATCTTTTATAAGGCGTATAGTTTTTAATACCAATCTGCTTATATATGGGTCTATTTAACGTCAAGAAAATTACGCTAGAACTAGGCAAAAATTTTTGTATCTAGTTGTTCTCGGCAATTGCTCCCTGCATTGCTCTACCTCCTGCATCCATGCAGTCGTAAATAAAAAATTTTTAACGACGTTATAGTGGAATTTAATTCGTTAAATTGATCAAAGATTTATGCAGATTGGTATAACTACACGCCTTCTATGTTATGGAATCACATTATAAATAAGTGCTGATGCACTTAAATTATTTGAATCCTTAATATAACGATATTGTTTTTTCCAAAACCAACTACCTGTAGTTTTATCAAACGTATTAAACCCTACGTTATTACCTTCAACATTTACGTTATTCATGGCTATTGTGACATTACCTTTACGCTGCGCGTTATGTATTTCGTTATGGCTATAACTGTCACTCATCATCATTGGATAATGATTTGGCATAAAGCTACTAACAGCATCACCTTGCGATTTTAAATGGCCATCTGTATCAATACTGCTGCTACAACTTCCAAACGAGCCAGCCGAACTTGCACCACATGAAGAGTGCGATGCTACAACCGAATCATCATTACCTTTTAAAAATCCACCTGTTAAACCTAAATACGCATTACCATCTGCCACAAAGCGTAATCTAGGTGTACGTGCATCAGGAAATGGCGATATTTTACGGGCATTATTCACTTTTAAATCGTGTAATACACCAACAGCTTCGGTTACATCGCTCCCTAGCCACCATTTGAGTGCTGCATCGACCGCAAAGTTCCATGATGCGCCAGTTAAAGCACTAACGGCTACATCTGCAAGCTCACTTCCACCACCCGCGCCTGCTAAATCAAACGTCGCAACAATATTAAGCGGCTGTAAGCCTGCGTTTTCTAACCAGTTTTCTTGGTTATCAATAATATGGCGTGCAACTAAGTCGCCTGTTGAATGTGTTACAAATACACAGCCATCACTGCATAAATTAGAGCGTGAAATTTGCTTTAACTTTGGCCACACCCAATCGGTAGCAATTTTACCTTCAATTCGCTCATAAGCAGGCCAATCAATTCGCTCATCTGCACGATTATTCCAGTACGATTGCCAATATGTTTCACCGTCATTAATTACATCACTACCCGACTTATTGGTTATTTGCGAAGTTTGTAACCCGTGAATTAATATAATTTTGTAGTCTTTACTCGCAGCAGAAAAGCTCATTAGCATAGCAAGCCCAGCACCAATTAGGTGACTTGGTTTAATTAATGTGTGTGTGCGCTTAGTGTTGTTCATACAATTCCTTAATGTTGTGTACGTAATATTTTATTATCATTTAAGGTATTCATACTAGGGCTTGTCAGCCTTGGCGTTCATCAGTATTAGGAACAAAGAACAAAAATGCAACAATTTATTATCATTTATAGGGATGAAGAAACTTATTACTTGTTATTTAATGGGTTAATAAAGAATAGTTGTTAAATTTAAAATTATCAGGGATGTTTCGAGAGTAATATTGAGGGGGGTTAGGTTGAGCGGGTACCGGTAAAGGTGCCCGCTTTAGAATAAGGACGTAACTAATCTAGCCGTTAGCTTTGAGTTCACTGGTAAATTGCCCAATCGCATTTACAACTTCTTGTGCGCCTTGCTGAATTTCCTGCATCACATCACCCGACTCTTTAGATAGTGCTAAACCTTGCTCTGCTTTTTCTTTACCTTTTTCTATTACAGCCACCGTATTTTGGGTTTGTGATTGGTTACGCTGTACTACTTCTACTATTTCTTCTGTTGCTTTTGATGTACGAGATGCAAGCAGTCGAACCTCGTCTGCAACCACAGCAAAGCCTCGACCTTGCTCGCCAGCTCTAGCCGCTTCAATTGCGGCATTTAATGCTAATAAATTAGTTTGTTCTGCAATACTACTAATACTTTGTACAATACTCGCTATTTGTTGCGACTGCTGATCAAGCGCTGAAATTTCACTTGCAGCTTGCTCCATGTTAATAGCAAGCTCGGTCATTACTGTAACCGTATCTTGTATAACGCTCGCGCCCTGTTCTGCTTTTTTATCCGTTTGGGTTGAGGTGCTATAAGCAATCTCGGCCGCTTGTGAGATTGCAATTTCTTGATTTACTTGTTCAGTAATAACTGTGGCAAACTTCATCACTTTATAAAGCTCATTTGCGTCATTTGAGATTGGGTTATATGACGCTTCTAACCATACAACATTGCCGTATTTATCAACACGCTTAAAGCGCTCCGCTATAAACTGTCCTTCTCTTAATTTAGCCCAAAACTGTTGATACTCTTGGGAATTATACTCTGAAGCTTCACAAAATGTGCGATGGTGTTTTCCTATTAATTCACTTTCTTGATAACCCATTGCTGATAAAAACTGCTCATTTGCTTTTAAAACATGGCCTTCTAAATCAAATTCAATTACTGCCATAGAGCGATATATCGCTTTGATAGTGTCGCTTTGCTCGCGGGAAGCCGTAATTGTTTTTGTAAGCACACTCCCGAATATAGAAAAGTAGAGCAACTGATCTTGCTCCCCTTTTACAGGATGTACTATTAAACGTAACCATTCAGCTTTACCATCACCGCGCGCAATTTGTAATGCACCGCCCCAATGTCCTTCTTTTTTTATAGCTTGCTGTAGGCTTTTAAATTCTGAAGATTGACGAGATGACTCAGTAATAAAATCATCAAAAGAGTTATTAGTAAGATCGTCTTCGTTGTAGCCTAAGTTTTCTAAAAACCTATCATTGGCGTGCGAAATACGCCCATCATAAAGAATATTAACAACTAACATCTCTCGGTAAAGCCCTTCCCACACTTGTTGTAACGGATAGAGTTCTGCTTTTAAAGAGGCTATTTCATTTTGCTTATTTTTAGAAAAAAACATTAATATCCTTAATTGGGCGTGTTGACCTTTGTGGATTGAAATTTGTTCAATCTAGGGGCGATTAAATCACGGCGCGAGGTTTGTAACCTAGTGGGCTCGATAACTGCTCCTGCGTTATTCTAATGGCTTACATCCATGTAAGAATAAGTAAAAACCGAGCAAAGCTTCCGCGTCCTGCTCACGCCCCTTACCTACATCCATGTAGGCAACAAAGAGTTAATCGTCCCTAGAAAGAACCCAAAGGGCAGCGTATGTTTGGTATTTATACTACGTTATCGCCTATTTATGGGAAATACCACACTACATAGGCTCTGCCTTGCCTAAAAACCAAACACACTACTGCAAATTCACCCACCAAAGATCAACACGCCCGAATACATTCAATATAAAATTAACTTTAGTATAGAAGACATTTATAATAACGCGATAAATAACAAGCAGTTTGAAGCTAAATTATTAATAAAAAATTCAAATTAAGCTTAAAATTGTAACCTTTCATATAAACCAGATGCTCTTGATACGCTTTTATTCATTGCTAGTTGCAGTACTTTTTTGTCAGCCACCAGCTCAAACTTATTTTTAGCGCGGGTTATTCCCGTATACACTAATTGCCTGTTAATACCCATGCGCGCTTGTTTTAGCGGTGGCAGTACCATAGCGGTGTAACTAAACTCTGAACCTTGTGATTTATGAATAGTCATTACGTATACTTTATCGTGTGCAGGGAGTCGTGCTGGCGAAAATGCTCGTTGATTACCTTGCTCGTCAATAAATATGGCTTTGAGCTGATTGCTTTCATCGGGCATTAAAATACCAATATCGCCGTTAAATAACTTAAGCTGGTAATCGTTTTGGCTCACCATAATGGGCATGCCTGTATAATGATGAGTATTAGGGCTAACTGTTATTAAACCTTGCTGTTGCAATACGCGCTCTATTCGCTGATTTAAGCTATGCACGCCGTAATCGCCCTCTCGTACCGCAGCTAAAAGCTGATAACTAGCAAAAGCAGCATGCACCTGAGCAACATCTGCACCTTGGGCAATTAAGTTAAGGTATTTTGCATAATGACTTGCTGCACTTTTAACAAGCTTTTCAATTGGTTTCGCTACAAAGTCGTAATCTAAAATTACATCGTTAAAACGCCCTTCGGTACTTTCTTGCTCAACGTAATTTAAAATACCGGTGTTATTTGTGTTTACCGCAAGTGCGAGTTGACCAATGCCGCTTTGTGCATCAAATCGATAACTGTGCTGTAAAAAGGCAACGCAATCTGCGAGTTTAAATTCACTCACGCTTTGCGCTACGAGCTTAGGCTCATTATTAAAACATAAGCTATTTAGCTCATCACAACGTGCTTGCGAGTAGCGTGGCGTTTGCCCAAGTGTTAAACCTTGGCATAAATCGCTCATTACGCTGCCAGTATCTACCGAGGCCAGCTGGTCTTTGTCACCTAGGAGTATTAATCTCGCATGCGCAGGCAGTGCTTCTATTAATTTAGCCATCAGCGATAAATCGACCATACTGGCTTCGTCAATAATCAGCACATCTAAATGCAGTGGATTGCTTTTGTTATGTCTGAATTTATTAGTAAACGGTTTTACGCCCAATAAGCGATGAATAGTCTGAGCGTTTTGCGGTATCAGCGTTTTTATAACATCAGGAATCGTTGTGAGCTTATTTTTAGCGCCTAAAATAGACTCACTTAAACGTGCAGCGGCTTTACCTGTCGGTGCCACCAGCTTAATGCTAAGCGGCGCGGTTTTATAAAGTGACTGCAAAATAGCCAACAACTTAGTCACTGTGGTAGTTTTACCGGTACCTGGACCACCCGTGATCACGCTAAAGCCTTTGGTGGCAGCAATCGCACACGCCACTTTTTGCCAATCAGTTTCAATTGCAGAATCAGCAGGAAAATAGGTATTTAAAAGTTCTGCCAATATTTCATTATTAATATTGAGCTTTCGCTCGCTCATACTTAATAATCTGTCAGCGAGTGTTTGCTCATAACCGGCAAGGCGCGCAAAATAAAGTCGCTCTTTAAACAGTTGCAGTGGTTTACTCTCGCCCACGCTTTCATGGTTTTGTAAATAACTGAGCGCTGTATGTACATTAAAGTCATCACTAAACGGGCTTAGCGTACTGGGTACATTGCCATCTAGTTTATTAAAGTCGCTTTTGCGCAAGTTAAAAGGATTGCTCCAGTCAACCTCATTTAAAGTTAGGCAGCTATGCTGACTTTGCTGCGATAAGCACAGTAATAAAATAATATAAAACAGCTCATTATGTGTTTGCTCAATGTCATTAGCACACAGTAATTCAGCGAGTTTAACATCAACCACACGTAGTCTATTTTGCGCTAATAAATATTCAAGTAACGGGACTTCGATAATAGTATTATTTAACACAATGTCCTCTAATGGGACATCATGTGCTACATTTTTTGAAGTAAGAGGCTCTACGGCTTCATTATTAAGTGTCTCGTCTATATCGTCAAACAAGCCAGGTTGCTCATTTAAATCGCTCATAGCATGGCTCCTTGGCTAAATAAGCCATCTAAAATAATCACTTGTTCTTCAGTTAGCTTTTTAAAGTACACGCCTTGCCCTGCCGGCATCCCACGTAAAAACGTGTAATACACGCCGCCTAAATGGGTTTCTATTGAGTAATCAGCTATACGTTGTTTTAATAAACGATGCAGCGCTACCGTGTAGATTAAATACTGTAAATGATACTGATGACTGCTCATCGCTTGCTCAAGCATGTCGCTCTCGTAATCAGCTGGCGTGCTGCCTAAATAATTAGACTTATAATCTAAAATATAATATTTGCCTTGGTAGCAAAATATTAAATCGACAAAGCCTTTTAACAAGCCCTTTACGTGCGAAAATTCAAGCTTACTTTGTGTAAAACCAAAATGTTTAACCAGCATTTCGTTTAGCTTTGGTGCACTTAAGCTCTCAAGAGGTAAATTAAATTCCATTTCGACTAGGCAATCTCTGGGTGTAAGCACACCCAATGAAAGAAGGCTTTTTTCTAAAGAACTGTTATCTAGGGGGCACGCAAGAACATCAAGTACCCACTTTTCAGCCACTTCTCGCCATTGATCACCTATGTGGTACTTTTCAAGGCTGCGCTTAACTACTTCAGATAAGTTTTGCTCGGTATTAGTTGGGTGAACTATTGGGCTAGTAAAATCTATTTGTTCAAATATTTCGTGTAAACAGCTACCAGGCTTTGCCCCTTTAGGAAAACTATAAGGTGATGGTAGTTCGTCCTCTTGCACTGCAAACTCGTCTTTTTCGTGATCTTCATCACTTCGCCCTGGGGCTAATTGGTCGCTGTGCTTTTTAAAGCTCAACGCACTAAAGCTGGTTGCTCGCCAGTTACGTTCAATATTTGCTGTTACTTTATTAACACTTAACGCTTGCTGCGCACTTTCACTGTTATTAAAACAAAGTGTTCCCTGCTCTAATAATGTTTGTGAGGTAAATTGCTGATAGCTCATCGCGCTGTTAGCGTCGCAAAACTCACTTAAATGCGTGCGCCATGTTTGGCTACTGGCAAGTTCAAGCCCTGCAAATAAAACATGCCCAAGTGCACTACTTTGCATAGCCAAGCGGCTACTTTGTCCTTGCCCTATGTTATAAACACCAAGCGCACAAAAATGTACGGCGCGAGTAAGTGCTACATAAAGCAGGCGTAAATCTTCAGCTAGGCGTTCTTGTTCTGCTTTTTGAAGGGCATCTTCGTCTTTACTTAAATCGTAAACTAGCTTGCCATTATCATGATAAAGCGCTTCTTTTGTTTCGCGATAGCCACTGGCAAACGGCATAAATACCAAAGGGTATTCAAGCCCTTTTGAGGCATGCATAGTGACAATTTTAACTAAGTTGGCGTCACTTTCTAGGCGTACCTGAACTGTTTCACCGTCTTGTTGGCTTACCTTTTGTGCAAACCATCGCAGTAAACGCAGCGTGCCTTCAAGCTCTATTTGTTTTTGCTGAAGTATTTCGCCCAAGTGCCTAAAGTCCGTCAGCCAACGCTCAACGTTATATCCTAACCCTTGCCATTTAGCGCTAAGCTGGTTATGGCTCATTAAGCGCTCAAGCATGGCCATAGCGCCTTGCTTGTTCCAAATGTGGCTAAGTTGTGCAAAAAAGTTTAAGTAGTCTTGCCATTTATTTTCATCATCAGCGAGTGCATGTATTTCGTTATAACTTAAACAAAATAGCGGACCCGCTAAAACACCGCGCAGCAATGACTCATCATATTGTCCATGCAGCGCTGTTAAAAAGTTAAGTAGGTGATGGCTAAGCTCTTGGCTAAAAACGCTCTCGCGCGATAAATACACACTGGCTATTTTGGCATCATCTAGCGCTTTTTTCATTATTTGCGCTTCAACACGGTCGCGCACTAATATACAAATATCGGCAGCGCTTACAGGGGTACTGCCAATACACGCATCCCCTTGTTTTGCTTTTTCAAGCAGGGTGACTATTTTATTAGCAAAGTGAGTGGCTAAATGCGCTTGCCCTATACCTTTATTGGTTGGTTTGTTTTTTTCGTCTGCGGCTTCATCCACAAATACATTAAATTCGAATGCGGTCGCGGGTTTACCATCAATTAAAAAAGAGTCTTCCGCTTTTTTACCTTTAGCAGCTACTGCGTTAAAGGGGATGGCATCGTTATAAATAAAGCTGTTAGCGTGTTTGCCAAATAAACTATTAACGCTATTGACTATATCGGTGCTTGAGCGAAAGTTAGTACCCAGCGTAAATTGCTGATCAGTCTGTACAGCTTCTTTTGCGCCAATATAGGTAAAAATATCTGCGCCCCTAAAGCCATAAATAGCTTGTTTAGGGTCGCCTATCATGGCAAGCGTGGTATTTTGTTGCCCATAAATTTTACTAAAAATACCGTACTGAATCGGATCGGTATCTTGGAATTCATCAATCATGGCAACCGGAAACAACTGTGCAATTTTTTGCGCTAGTACGTCGCCTTGCTCGTTATTAAGCGCACTGTGTAAATTGGTCAATAAGTCATCTGGGGTGATAACGCTTTGCTCTTGCTTGCGCTTAACTATTGCGGCTTTTACCCAGCGTGCTGCATGTTGTATAACCGCTATTTTGAGCCCTTGGTTTATGGTGTTGTTAAGGGCGGCAAGCTCGTCAAACTGACTCAGTAATGGATGCACAAATAATGGCTGATTTTTTTTATAATTGCTCACATCGCTTAAGCTTTCTGTACTCCACACTTCAAACGAATACTTGCTAGTGCCAAATTCAAAAAACAAATCACCCCCTAAACAAAATGCTTCAAGCGCACCAAGGCTGCCTTTTCGCGCTGGCGTTTTAGACCCGCTTAAACCCGAGCTTTTAATAGCACCGATAAACTCTTGCTCTAACACCGCTTTTTTAAATGCAGGCACACGGGTTATGTACTCGTCACGGGCTTTCCATACATCATCTAAATTTATTTGTGGTGTAATGTGTGCATTAGCTTTGTTTAAAATGCTCGCCACTTGAGCGAATAAAGACTCTGGTGCGGCAAATACATCTAAAATAGCATCGGTGCGTTCTTTATTAAGTGGGTATACAAACGCACGCCAAAAATCTTTAATGGTTTCGAGCAGTATGTCGCGCTCATCTAAAATAAATTCGAGATTAAACGCCACTCCCGACTCAAACGCATGTTGTTTTAGCATCCGCTGACAAAAGCCATGAATAGTAAAAATAGCGGCTTCGTCCATTGATTTAGCAGCTGCATCGAGCAAATCAAACGCGCGGTGCTTATCATCAATTTTGGCAATTACGCCTTCAATGAGTTCGTCGTTTGGGTCTTGCCCAAGCAATGCGTCGCGCGCAGCAATAATTCGGCTACGTACGCGGTCTTTAATTTCTTGAGTGGCAGCGTCGGTAAAGGTTACTACCAAAATTTGCTCAACACTGAGCGGCGTATTTAACTCACCTTCTATTTGCATACCTAGTAAGTAACGTAAATACAGCCCCGTAATTGTATAAGTTTTACCAGTACCCGCACTGGCTTCTATTAAACTTTGACCAATGAGCGGCATAGTAAGAGGATTAAGCGCTTGCATGGTCACTCTCCTTTGCGTGTTCAAATAAAGGCGTGAGCAATTTATCACTCCATTTTATAAATTCTTCTTGGCAGTCGTTTAGCGATTGCACCGTTAAGCGGATATACGGGTTTTCGCCCTCTCCTCGCCCTATGTATTGCGGGCTAAATTTGCTCATCGCTTTTGTTATATCGCCGCCACTTTTAACGTACTCATAACCACTTACCGGAAAAAATGGCACAGGCTCTGCGCGGAGTGCTTTGTATAACTCAAACCAATCGGCCAATAGTGCATCCGCATCGGCTTTGTTTATGGGCGCAAAGGTAATTTGCTTATCGAGCCCAAGTAACAATGTTTCTACGTGATGCTCCATACTTTGCGCTGCAAGGTGATAAATAAAGCCTTTAATTAAATCTTTCGCTTTAATACTCGCACTGCGGTAAAACACTTGTTTTTGCAAATAAACATGATTGAGCCAGCCTTCTATTTTGGTGCCTTCAATGGTAAGCAAAACTTCTATCGGCTCACTTTTCCCGCCTTTAATGTGCTCTTTAACTTGCCCTGCAAGCGCATCAACTCGGTGCTCCATACTCTCAAATATGAGGCTGCCTACATTGGCTTGAGGTAACTCACCTCGCTGCAGTATTTGCTCTGTACTCAGCGGTTGCTCGTTTATATTGGCTTTAAGTATTTCATCAAGGTAAAAATAACGGCGCAGTGCATCTAAACTAAATGGCTCTTCGTCTTTTGCTACTTCGTTAAATTGTGGCAGGCGTAAGCCCAATGTTTGTTGATAAAAGCTCTCTTGTGCGCTGCACACACTTTTAATAAACACATCAAGATCTAACTGCTCTGGCACAACAACATCAAGCGCAATAACCGGCTGTGGTTTAATTGACTCACTTGGCAGCCAAATTGGATTGTAACTGTGGTTACTCAGCACAGTATTGGCTTGCTCATCGGCTAAATAATAATGGCTATTAAAGGGCTGTAAATGCTGCTGATTGATTAGACATTCTGGCAGTGCTTTTTCGCTTTTATCGCTTAATACAAAGCTACGCCCAATATATTCTAACAGCTCGCTTACAAGGGTTGATGGCATACGCGGTTGGTTATCAAAACACGAGCGACCAATGTAACTCATGTATAAGTTGTCGCGGGCACTCAGTAGTGCTTCTAAAAATAAGTAGCGGTCATCTAATTTACGTGATCGGTCACCTTTTTGCTTTTTAGAATAAGGCACTAAGTCAAAACCAATAGGCTGTACGTTACGCGGGTAGTCGGCATCATTTAAGCCCAGCATACACACCACTTTAAATGGCACGGCGCGCATGGGCATAAGCGTACAAAAGTTGACTTGGCCTACTAAAAACCGCTGCCCCACGCCTTTTTCTTGAATGCCTTGTTTAATTAAGTAACTAACAATACGCTGCGAAACCGCTTTACTGTAATCGCCGTTGTCGTGGTGCTTTTGTAACTCTTCAAGCACGTTTTGAAGTACTAATAAATCCCAGCTGTCGTCGCTTTCACTTTCGTATATAGCGTTTAATAGCTCACTTAAAATATGCGCTTTATTAGTGAGCGTATCGTCGGGCGTTAGCTGCTCTTTAAAGCTTTGCAGTACATCAATAAAGTGCACGAGCTTGTTGAGTGTATCAAGCGCCATGCCTTCTACTTCATCGGCGCTGTAAATACCATTAAACGGGCATTGCTCGTCGCGCATGGCTATACCAAGCAGTAAACGGTTGAGCCCATGTTGCCAGGTATTTAAATCGATAGCGGGTAAATCAAAGCTGCTTTTATGCGCTGCGTTTATACCCCATTTTACCCCTACACGTTCAAGCCAATATTGAATTTGCTCGTATTCGTGCGCTTCAAGCCCAAACTTTTCGGCTATTTGCGTCACTTGTAATAAATCGAGAATATCCGACACACCAAAGCGCGAAAACGGTAAGTTAGCTAAACTCGCAAATGAGCTAAGCACGGGCTTTTCTTGCTCTATGGCTAAATCGGCCAATGCGTAAGGAATAAAGCGGCTGCCTTGTGCCCCGCCAAATACGGCTTCAATGTAAGGGCTGTAAGTGCCTACATCGGGCATCATGACAATTATGTCTTTGGGGGTAAGCGTTGGGTTTTGATTAAATAAGTTAAGTAAGTAGTCGTGCAAGCGCTCAACTTCTCTGAGCGGTGTATGGCAATCGCTGAGCGTAATGCTGGTATCGGTTGCGCTGATTGGTAACTTACCTTCGTCGTTTATAAACCACTCTTTGTTATCGGTCAGCGATTCGCCTTTAAACGCAAGCTGATAAATCTCGCTTTGTACTTGCCCTAGTAAGGTGTCGTCAAACACATCAATAAAACCATCAATCCAACGGGCATCTAACTGTACAAGTTGTTCAAAATAGTCGCGGCCTAATTTACCCCACGACGATAACAACGGATTACCAATAAAGTAGTATTCTTCATCTGGATTGGTTTGTTTTTTTTGTTGCGCTTCCACCAGCGGCATTTTGGCGTATTTAGCGCTTATTTTAGCTGCTGTTTTTTCATCTATGATATCGCCCCAGTAGTGCTCACTTGGGTTAAAAAAGAATAATATAACCTCTGTTTTTTTACTCAGTGCTTCAAACACCTCAAGCTGGGAGCTGGCAATCGCCGATATACCAAATAAGCTAATGCGTTGTGGCAGTAAGCTATTATCCATAGTCTCAAGCGCTGCAAGTAATTGCCCTTGCATATTAGCGCGATGAAATTGGCTTTGCCCAAGTTCTTGGCTTAGCTTTACAATGCGTCGCCATAAATCAGGTTGCCATGGGGCAATGGCTACATCTACGTCATCAAGCTCATCTTTGCCGCTATCCCATGTGGCTATCCAGTGCGGTCGGTACATTAAATATTGGTCGTACACATCGGCTATTTTTTCGCATAGCGCAAAGGTTTTTTGCCCGTCAATATCGCCCTCTAAATAGGTTTTTAGCGGCAAATAAAGCGGTTCATCAATGCAGGTTGGTAAAATTGCAAACAGTTTCCAAGCAAGGTTGGGCTTATTAAATGCCGACTCTTTAGGGACATTTGGCAGTAATTGCTGATACAACTGCCAAATAAAGCTCGACGGCAGCGGAAAATCTACCTGCGCTGCAACCCCTAAGTTTTCGCTCAAACCTATTTTTAACCACTGCGACATACCCGGCGATTGCACTAGCACCACTTCTTTGTCGAACGGGCTTTGCAATGGGTTTATTTTTAACAGCTGGTGGAACTGCGCTTGCAGGGCTTCCATCCGGTTTGATTGAATAATATTTAGCATATAACACTGGCCTTGCTTGAGATAAAACCAGTGTAAGATATTTTCAATATTAGGGGTAGCTATTCACTGAATTTGGTTCTAATAAATCAATACGTTAGTCATTAAACAGTCAAAAAGCCCATCAGTGATGGGCTTTGCTTTAATTTAGTTACTAACCCTAAACTTTAACTTAAAAGTCAGCGGTAAATGTAACTGCTGCGGTGCGTGGCGCGCCAATGTAATAAGTAGCGCCGTTACCAGTACCACCTGCTAAGTAGCTTTTGTCAGTAACGTTATAAACAACAAACGATACGTCAATGGCTTTAAACGGACCTGCATCTACGTCAGTTGAATAACCTGCATTAAAATCAAGTACAGTGTAGCCGTCTACTTTATTACGGGTGCGAGTGTCTTCGTCTTGCCATGCACCTAAGCGCTCACCGGTGTATTTAGCGGATAAACCAACACGAAAGCCATCGCTAAAGTAATCGGTAGATACCACAAATAAATTTTCTGATGAATCTATTATGCTGTCGCCTTTTCTAAAGCTCGGTGCTACCTCATTACCACTTTCATCTCTTAATATTACACCCTGTGAATCGTATGCATTTGGATCATCGGATGAATACTCAGAACTGCTATTTGTATACGACGAGTACACACTCCAGCTTGGTGTTAACATATAGCTTGCTGCAAGCTCAAGCCCATTTGAGTCAATCCCCCCTACATTTACGTACGAGCCATTTGTACCAATGGTGTAATCAATGCCGTCTGTGCCACTACCAGGGGCAATAAAGGTAATGCGGTTATCAAACTTAACACTGTAAGCCGTTGCTGTAAGGGTTAATCTGTCGGCTTGGTAACGTACACCAAAGTCGATGTTGTCGGCAGTTTCTGGCTCTATGTTTGTAAGTGTTGAGCTATCTCGCTCAAGCACACCGTCTTTTATTGCTGAAAAATTCTCGCTGTAACTAGCAAATAATTCTGTGCTGTTATTTAGTTGATACAATACGCCACCGCTAAATAACACGTCTGAGTCGCTATCTACTTTATCTGATCTTTCGTTAGCAAAGTGGTCATACTTTTGTAATTCAACTAAATACTGTTTTGCACCAATATTTAATGTTAAGTCACCAAAATTAATCGAGTCTTGTAAGTACCATTTGAATGTATCGGTATCAAAAGTGTTTTTGTATTGTGTCCAGTAAGGCGTGCTATCAAAGTGATGATAAATACGCGCGTCAATTACTTTGTGCCAATCACGCGATTCATCACGCTCACTTTGCTCATACCAAAAGCCCGCTTCTATATCGTGATCACCAAATGTAGCTTGGTAATTTGCCGTTACACCTAAACGATCTTTGTTGTAATGCGTATGGCGGTAAGACATAACCGGCGTTGCTGTTGCATCGTAACACGCAGGATTTAAACCAGGACCCGACTCCCATGGCCAGCTCAAACTTTGCGTACAATCGGCATTGGGTGCAAGCGGGTTGCCTTCACTATCAGCAAAACCATAAGAGCCTGCATTAGTGCCACCCTCGGTTGTTGGGTCACCATTTTCATCAACAGGTGTTGTTAAATAAGGTGGGATCCAATCGCCGCGACCTGAATTTTTATGATAATAAGGGCTAACAGTTAATAATGAAGTTGGTGAAATAGCGTATTCAAATTTTAAATAGCCTAAGGTATTTTCACGAAGCGTTCCCCAACCTTCTGCAAACATTTGGTCAAAGTGCGGAACTCCCGTCCAATTCCATGTTAGCTGATCCCAGTCTGGAGTTTGTTCAAACTGCTCAAGGCTTACGCTGTTATAGTTTGTCTCGCTTACATCATCGTAAGATAAACGACCAGTAAGTGTTAAATCGTCAAAATTAGATACAAACTTAAGCTCAGCGTGTTGGTTGTCTTTGCCCCCATTACTGCCTGAACCAATCCAGCGGCTTGTATCTGTTTGCGAGTAACTTACGTACGCTTGTGTGTTATTAAAAACAGTGCCTGTTTCGTGTTTAATATAATAACGCGTGGCATCGTGGCTGCCTGATGTATAAGCAAAGGTAGTGCCTTTTTCAAGGCTTGGGTCTTTACTTACAAAGTTAAATGTCCCGCCTAGTGCTTCAAGTGAAGCCGACTTAATATCAGAGGTACCTTGACCTACTTCTACCGTTGCTAAATTTTCACTCTCCAAGTAACGGTTAGCTTTAGCACCACCGCCGTAATTAGAGCCACCATTGGGAATGCCATCAACGGTCATACCTAATTGTTGTTGGTTCCCATCAATACTAAAACCACGCATAGTGATTGTAGTAGACCAATCGTCGCCACCAAATGCATCACCTTCGTTTATGCTAATCCCTGGTAAATTATCAATAACCGATAATATGCTCGATACCGAACTTTGTTGCTCAAGCATTGCAGGCTCAATAACATTGTTAGCGTAGCTCGTTGGTTTAGCAACCACGGTTACTTCTTCTATGGTGTTGTCGTTAGCATAAGTAGATGTTGATACCGCCATAGCAATAGCCATGCTCAATAGCGATTTGTTTTTTAAAGCGTACATTGTTGTCCCGTTTAGTTTTAATTATGAAATATGAAAACGAGCACAGTATGGATTTTAAACATGACAACGAGGATGAACTTTATTTACATAAAGGTTAAACAAATATGGAAGATTTATGGCGGGAATATGTACAAAAAAAGACACTCAAAGATTTAACTTTGGGTGCCTTAATAACTAAATATAATATTTAGCTGTTACTTCAATTCAGCTAGCATTTCATCGCTGTAAGGTACTAACTCTTCACCGTTTGCAATTTTGCTAATGTAATCTGGGTTTGCGATAAGTGGGCGACCAATAGCGATTAAATCAAACTTAGCATCGTTAATTGCCTCTTTTGCTGACTCAAAAGTATAGCTGCCTACGCCTACTAATGTACCTTTGTAGCCTGCACGTAAAAATTCAGACGTCGTTTTACCTTCAAGCGATTCAAACGTTGTACTGTCGTCAAAAATACCGCCGTGTAAGTATGCTAAATCTCTCTTCTCAAGCTCTGGTAATAAGTAATCGAATACCGCTTTATCACGGCTATCTTCGCTCATATTAAAATAAGCACCCGGTGTAACACGTAAAGCAGTACGCTCATTACCTACAGCGGCGATAACTGCATCGGTTACTTCTAGTGCAAAACGCGACATATTTTCAGGCGTTTGACCGTATTCGTCGCTGCGTGTATTTGCAGCGTAATGTAAAAACTGGTCAATCAAATACCCGTTAGCACCGTGAATTTCTACCCCGTCAAAACCCGCTTCAATCGCATTTTCTGCCGCTTTTGCGTAATCAGCTACTAGGCCCTTAATGTCATCTATAGTCGCTGCTTTTGGTGTGATGTATGTAAGCTCACGCATACGAGGTACAGAGCCTTCAACGCCAATTGCCGATGGTGCCAGTACATCGCCATCAAAAAAGTGAGGATGTGCAACACGGCCAACATGCCAAAGCTGTGCAAACATTTTGCCGCCATTAGCGTGCACTGCATCAGTTACTTTTTTCCAACCTTGAATTTGCTCACTGGTAAATAAACCAGGTGTATTTGGGTAACCTTGCGCATCTGGACGAATAATAGTTGCTTCGCTAATAATTAAACCGGTTTCGGCACGGCGAGCATAATATTCAACCATATCTTGTGTTGGCACTAAGTTATCGTCAGCCATACAACGCGTTAATGGTGCCATAAGTACGCGGTTTTTAAGCTCAATCGTATTATTTAGTTTAAACGGAGCAAGTAGATCAGTAGTCATTTTTCAATCCTTCATTAAGTATATGCTTACTACAATGTGGCCTTTTTACAAACATTCAAGCTTATTTTGAATGATCGCTCAAATTAGTTGTGACTTATACTGTTCAATATACAAATTAGATCTGCATTGCTGAAATTAAATAGCAACTTTTCAACACTCTGTCATATAACTCGATATACTTGTGTGCATATAATTTAGATATAGTAATTAAGAGTGAGCTAATTATGACAACGCCAAATTTAAGCGAAGAACAAGCTGTAATTTTAGGGCTTGGGGCAAAAAAACGCCTAGCCTATATGTTCGAAACCGTACAACAATTTAAACAAGTATGGATTTTAAACGACGATGATGGCTGCGTTATGCTTGCCAACGAAGATGACGACTGTGTGCCAGTTTGGCCAACTCGCGAATTTGCAGAAGCATGGGCAACTGGCGAATGGGCTGGCTGCAGCGCTAAAGCAATTCCACTTGCTGACTGGTTTAGTCGCTGGACACCAGGCCTTGAAGAAGATGACCTACTTATTGCAGCCTTTCCTACAGAGGAAGACGACGGCACGATATTGTTTTCAGACGAGTTTGAAAAACAATTAAAAGCACCGAAGAAAAAATATTAAGGTTCAAAGCCTAAATACTCAGAGTTATTAATTTATAAACGCGGCACTTAATTTAGTGCCGCGTTTTTATTGGCAATTTCTAAAATCCAAATAAGCCTGCGTAATAGCATCTGGATTTTCTACTTGCGGATAATGCCCAAGCTCTACAAACTCTTGTACGCGCGCATTCGGAATAAGCTTTTTATAATGTTCAATCATGTGCTTACCAGAGATAGGATCTTCTGCGCCTGCTATAAACGTAAGTGGTATATTGCTATTTATGATGGCACCAACCCAGCGTTCTCGGTTTTGCTGCCTCTGCTTTATATAGCTAATGAGTTTAGGCATAACGGCTAAACCATCTTTATAAATTAGCAACTCCCAAAGTGTGTCTACCACTTGTTTTGAGGGCGGTGTACTTTTACTAAAAATAGTAACTAAATTATTGGCAAATTTTTGTTTATTCATTAATTTTGGCACTATCCAACCTAGCTTTGAAAGTAAAAGCTTTTGTATAAATAATGGTTTATGCACCTCAGGAAATAACCCACCATTTAAAAAACACACGCTGTTTATTTTAAAGTCACTTTGGCTAACCACTTGCCTTGCTAATAACTCTTGAGCCACAGTATCGCCATAGTCATGAGCTAAAATATGTACATCATTAATATTTAACGTTTTTAAAAATTGGGTATATAAGTCGGATTGTTCGGTAATTTTATAGGTAGCGTTTATTGGTTTATCTGACAAACCAAAACCTAGCATATCGAGCGTAATTACAAAATAATGTTCACTAAGCGTTTGCCACATACCTTCCCAATCCCAGCTAGCACTTGGAAAGCCATGTATTAAAAGCAGCGCAGGCTTAGTTATATCACCAGCTATTTTTGTAAATATTTGATGGCCAGAAATATGAGTGAATTGGCCCTGCGATTGCCACTGTTGAAGAGAAAACATATATTAGCTTTATTTTTATTATCTATTTGTTAGTTTTATCATAGTGGTAATTAATAAAGGAAATAAAACCAATGTATAAATTTGCATTGGCTTATTAAACGTTATTTTAAAATTTAATAGTGTAATCTACATAAACTCGGTGGTCGGCTCTGTCGCCTTTTACACCATCAACGCTGCCTGATTTTTCGGTTGTATAATCTACAAATAACCAGCGCAAACTTAAGCCTTTTATTTTCTCAACTTTATAGCGCGTATCTACAGCCCAATATTTTTCATCAGCTGTGCCAGCTAACTTACCCAGCGCAGAGTTTTCCGCATCGCTACCGCTTGTGTAGTAAAACTTTGTTGTTAAACCTGGCGATACTGCTTTTAAATCAATGCCAAAACGTGCCTGCCACGTTGCCTCGTTTTGATTTGTTAAATCGGCACCAATCAATGAGCGAGTTGGAAATGGGTTTGTACCATGATCGCCACTAAAGTTATCTTCAATCCAAGCATCACTTACTTTAGTAAATGCCGCACCTACACTCCAAATATCTTTTTTCCAATCAGCATCTAAGTAATAGGCAAATCCATCGTTTTCACTTTTAGTTAAACCTGTTAATGCGCCAGTTGCATCTTCATCATCTAAATCGCCGCCCTCTGCGCCTGTTACAAATAAATCACCATCATCTTGTGAGGTAAATATGCCAGTTGAAAGGGTTAACTTACTTTGCTCAAGTTTAATGTCGTAACTGATTTTTAATCCCATTTTACTTAGATAATTGTGCGAATTTAAATATTCAGCCTCTAATGTTATGTCGTCTTTTTTATGCGTAGCACCTACGCCCCAAATTACGCTAATGGCGCCAGGTGCCGATTGGTCGGTAGAAAAGTCTTCCCATCTATCATCATGTCGACGGCTCCATTTATCGTATACGTAACCATATAATTTAGTGTTGCCGATTTTATAGTCGCCAAAAACACCTCGAAAAGTATTAGGAATAGCACGGCTGCCTGAGCTTTTTAAAAGCATGCTTTTGGTTTTTTGCCCACCTACTTTAACGTGACCGTTTTTGCCCAATTTAAAATCTAAAAAATATTGACCAAATTTAGAAAAGCTATCGTCTACTCCACCACTCTCATTACCTGCTGGTAAAATATTACCTGCGGCTGAACCTGTAGAGTTAATATTCATTACGGTGTAAGTCGATACACCCACATTCAATAAATCATTTATATAACCTGATGTGTAATTGAGCTCTATACCTTGAGCAAAAGTTGAATCGTCACTTGCGTCGTTATCGTAGTCACGGTCGAAATAAATTGATCTAAGTTTTATATTAAATTCATCTTGTTCTGTCAGCCCATTAACAGCAGCATACGAAGGAATAGAAATGCATGTTAATACTGCGCCTGTTGCCGCAAGTAATTTAGATACTCGGTGAGCCATAGTTATCTCCGTTACCTTGTTTTTGAAGTTTTTACTGTGCAGCACATAGGGATGTGTATGCTTTTTGACCTACACGGCAAACATGTCATAAGGTAATTACATTTCAAGTAATTACCTTTCTTTCATGCTAATAAATATAGAACAATATAAATTTATAATGTTTTAATTTTTATATTATAAAATAGTAAGAGTTTGTTTTATTTCGGATGAATTGTAAAAATTGGTAAAGATTACCTCTTGCTCACTCGTATCTAAGTCGCTAATTTTATTTAAAAAAACATCATAATATTAATTTAATTTTACTTGATTTAAACTTACCTAAGTAAAGTTATGAGCTGCTGATTTCTTCTAAAATCAATAAGTACAAAAACCAGCACCTTTTGCTACTACTTTTGTTGGTATCTATAAAGTGATGCAGAATTTATAAATTATTATATTTATATGCACTTTAGTTTTATCTTGAGGCTTAAAATCAACTTTTTAGACTCCCCCTACTCTAAACCTCTATAAAATATATACATTCCAATTAATAACAAAGTTGTGTCTTGAATAATAGGTGCTATATTTATCACGTTATTAAAATAGAAACACACTTACTGCGACTCATGAAAAAGGATTAATTAATGATTCAAGCACGACCGGTTAATAAAGGGTTATTAATCTCACTGCTTCCTCACGTCATTTTATTAGTTGCGGGCATTATACTTACCTACTTTGCTCATATTAAACACCAAGAAGCCATAAAAAATAAAATAAACAATGCGCTTGATAACCGCCTATCATCGCTTTCTACAGGTATTAACAGTAGGCTCGATTTGTATCAATATGGGCTATTTGGTTTAAAGGGCTTTGTACATGGGATAGGTGCAAATAACTTAAACTATCAAGCCATAACTAACTACTCTGGGAGCCGTAACTACGCTAAAGAATTCCCTGGAGCTAATGGTATTGGCTATATAAAAAAAGTTGGCGTTGAGCAATTAAATAAATTTTTGAATGATGCAAAAAACGATAGACCCGATCAGACATTTAATTTGAATACACTCGTAGCGACTAGTGATGAGCATTTTATAATTCAATATATTTTTCCTGAGCAAAAAAACTTACAAGCAATTGGATTAGATATTGGATCTGAGAGCATGCGCAAACAGGCAGCACTAAATGCTGCCATAAATAATACAACCCAATTAACGGCGCCACTGACTTTAGTACAAGCGAATAAACTCTCACAACAAGGCTTTTTAATATTAGTGCCAATATATAAAACCATTACTATTTCTGATAATAAAAAACAGCGCCTTAATGAGCTTTTAGGTTGGGCATATTCGCCGTTGTTAATTGATAAAATTTTAGACTCACTTTCACACCTTGATGAAAATCAACTAACGATAAGTGATATCAATAACAATACTGAGACTGATTTTTTTAGTTATGGCATAAAAAGCAAAACTAACGATTATCAATTAACTAAAATTATAAAATTAATGGGTAGAACGTGGAAAATTACCATTGATGCCTCAGACGCCTTTATTTATAACCTTCATCTCCCTAGTCGGTATCAAGCCATTGTTAATGGCTCTTTCGCCACTATTGGCTGTATGTTTGTAGTTTTTTTAATGCAATTGTTTATTTTTAGAAGAAACCAAAGAATTAAGAGAAAAACACTTCAGGCTAAAAAAAATAAACTCGCATTGCAGCAAGCAAATTTAAAACTAGAAAGCGAAGTTAAACAACGTACGCAAGAAATAGCCGATATGAGCATGCTCCAACAAAGTATTTTAAACAGTGCTAGTTATTCAATTATTGCGACCGACACAAACGGCTTAATCACTCTATTTAATCCCGCCTCAGAAAAGTTATTAGGCTACAAAGCGCAAGATGTTATTGGCATTAAAAACCCTGGCATATTTCATTTAAAAGAAGAAATTATAAAAAAGGCTAAACTACTTAGTGCTGAATTAAATAAACCCGTCACCCCTGGTTTTGAAGTATTTATCTTAAAAGCAACAGCAACAGAGCCAGATATTAATCAATGGACATACATTTCTTCTACAGGCGAGCAAATACAAGTTAATTTAAGTGTCACTTCGTTGTTAAATAACGAAGGAGACACCGTTGGCTACTTAGGTATTGCTTACGATTTAACAGAACAAATTGACCACGAGCAAGCCCTTGGTCACTCAAAAGAACTTGCTGAGCAAGCATCGCAAGCAAAGTCTGAATTTTTAGCAAATATGAGCCACGAAATACGAACCCCGATGAACGGTATACTTGGCACATTACAACTATTACAAGAACAACCGCTTAATGAAAAATCAAAAGAGTATTTAAAAAAATCACTATATTCAACTCGAGCACTCACCACCATTATTAACGATATTCTTGATTTTTCTAAAATAGAGGCCGGCAAGCTCTCATTAGAGAATAAGCCTTTTGACTTTTTTGAACTTATTCATCACTTAGAGTCAGACTTAGGTGTGCAAGCAACAGATAAAAACATTTACCTTAAATTTGTGATTGATATTGAGCACAAGCATTGGGTGGGCGACCCAGTTAGACTCAGACAGGTATTTTTAAACTTAATATCTAACGCGATTAAGTTTACATCTCAAGGTGGCGTTACAGTAACGTTTAGGCTAACCGACGAAAAAAAAATATGTTGTTGTATATCAGACACCGGAATTGGAATCTCTGAGCAAGCAATTGATCGATTGTTTGAGCGCTTTGAACAAGCTGAGCAATCAACCACGCGTGAATATGGTGGTACGGGCCTTGGCTTACCCATCACTAAATCATTAATAGGCCTTATGAATGGCGAAATTAAAGTAACAAGCCAGTTAGGTTCAGGGAGTCAGTTTTATGTGTACTTACCATTAAAACAAGCGCAGGTGGATGACAGCACATTAACAACCAAAAATATTGAGCTTCCTGACCTATCTGGAAAAATTATTTTATTAGCTGAAGATAATAAAATAAATCAGCTTGTTGCAGCTGCGATGCTTGAACCAACTAAAGCCACCATTATTATTGCCAACAATGGTTTAGAAGCGATTTCATTATACGAGTTACACAAACCAGACATTATTTTTATGGACATTCAAATGCCAAAAATGGATGGTCTTCAGGCATGTAAAATAATTAAGACGCTTAATAGCGAACAAATTGTTATTGCATTAACTGCTAATGTTTTTACAGAACAAAAAGAAATATACAGGCGGTTATTTGATGGTTACGTTTCAAAACCAATCGAGAAACATGAACTTGTCGGCATGTTATCGACACTTTGCTTAGTAAATAATTAGTCATTCTGAAGGCATTAAAAAACCCAGTTATTGTTACCTTTCGATATTAATAACTGGGCTCTAAGAATAATGGTGGAGGGAGAGGGATTCGAACCCTCGTTAGGGATAAACCTAAACACACTTTCCAGGCGTGCGCCTTCAGCCACTCAGCCATCCCTCCACGGTGCTGCAATTGTGTAATGCAACAGCGCGCTATAGTATGAAATAGACCCTTAAGGTGCAAGGCATTTTTAAATTTGGGCCTTCAAATGCTTACTAATCAAGCAACACTTACCTATAGGCACAAAAAAACGGCTAAATCTAAGACTTAACCGTTTTTAATTTATACTTTAAAAGTTACTTAGCCATGCTCGCAGTAAACTCAAGCATGCGATTTAAGGATTTAAGTGCGCCTTCGCGTAAATCCATATCAACGAATACTTCTTTACCTTTAGGGCTTATGAGGGCTTCCTCAATCGCTTTTAAGCCATTCATTGCCATCCAAGGGCAGTGTGCGCAACTTTTACATGAAGCGCCCTCACCTGCCGTAGGAGCCGCAAAAAACTCTTTATCTGGACATAGTTGCTGCATTTTATAAAAGATGCCGCGATCGGTTGCTACAATAAACTTTTTGTTGTCCATTGTTTGCGCTGCTTTGATTAATTGGCTCGTAGATCCAACCGAATCGGCAAGAGCAACTATTTCTGCTGGTGACTCAGGATGAACTAATACGCCTGCATCTGGGTGTAGCGCTTTCATGTCTTTAAGTGCTTTTGTTTTAAACTCGTCATGTACAATACATGCGCCATTCCACATAAGCATATCAGCACCGGTATTTTTTTGAATATAACTACCAAGGTGCTTATCTGGGCCCCAAATGATTTTTTCGCCTTGCTCATCGAGGTGCTCTACTATTTCAAGTGCACATGATGAAGTTACAATCCAATCTGCACGTGCTTTAACAGCCGTAGAGGTGTTTGCATATACAACTACTTTACGATCAGGGTGCTGATCGCAAAACGCAGAGAACTCGTCTATCGGGCAACCAATATCTAACGAACATGTTGCTTCAAGCGTTGGCATAACAACCGTTTTATTTGGCGTTAAAATTTTGGCTGTTTCGCCCATAAATTTTACGCCCGCAACAATAATCATATCTGCATCGTGACGTGCGCCAAAACGCGCCATTTCTAGCGAGTCGGCAACGCAGCCGCCGGTTTCTTCAGCAAGTGCTTGAATTTCAGGATCGGTATAATAATGGGCAACAAGTACTGCATTTTTATCTTTTAGTAATTGTTTTATACGCGCTTTATATTCGCCTTGCTCGTCTTGTGTTAACGGTGCTGGCTTAGGGGGAAAAATATAACCTTCAGGCATAATAGTTTGAGCTAGACTCATGTTCTCGACCACTTATCTACAGTGCATTAATTAGGGCGAATTATACGAGAATATGAAAGCAAATAACAGCGAACTAGTAAGGCTGTTTATAAAAAATAAAGTGGGAAATTAAAAAAGAATATAAAGGAAAGTATTAGAGAGTGGTGGGTCATGATGGATTTGAACCATCGACCAATTGATTAAAAGTCAACTGCTCTACCAACTGAGCTAATGACCCGCTCTAATATAAATCTGCTTTGTAAAAAGCTTGCGTAAATCCGCCGATTAAACTGTCATAGAATGGTGGGTTATGATGGATTTGAACCATCGACCAATTGATTAAAAGTCAACTGCTCTACCAACTGAGCTAATAACCCGCTCTATGCACTTATTCAATTAAGAATGAAGCTTACGTATATCCGCCGACTAATGCCAAACCCTATTCACAAGGAATAAAAAATGGTGGGTCATGATGGATTTGAACCATCGACCAATTGATTAAAAGTCAACTGCTCTACCAACTGAGCTAATGACCCGCTCTTATATAACTTTTCATAGAATGGTGGGTTATGATGGATTTGAACCATCGACCAATTGATTAAAAGTCAACTGCTCTACCAACTGAGCTAATAACCCGCTCTATGCACTTATTCAATTATGAATGAAGCTTACGTAAATCCGCCGATTGATTCCAAACCGTATTCACAAGGAATAAAGAATGGTGGGTCATGATGGATTTGAACCATCGACCAATTGATTAAAAGTCAACTGCTCTACCAACTGAGCTAATGACCCGCTCTATTGTTGCGTTTAAATGCAACTTACTACTTTGCGTAAATCCGCCGATTGGAACCAATCATTATTCACAAGGAATAAAGAATGGTGGGTTATGATGGATTTGAACCATCGACCAATTGATTAAAAGTCAACTGCTCTACCAACTGAGCTAATAACCCATTCCAGTTGCTAACTTATTACTAAGTTAAAGCTTACGTAAATCCGCCGATTGATGCCAAACCGTATTCACAAGGAATAAAGAATGGTGGGTCATGATGGATTTGAACCATCGACCAATTGATTAAAAGTCAACTGCTCTACCAACTGAGCTAATGACCCGCTCTGACGTTGCGTTTTATAACAACTTAGTATTGTACGTAAATCCGCCGATAAAAGACCATTCAAATAATGGTGGGTTATGATGGATTTGAACCATCGACCAATTGATTAAAAGTCAACTGCTCTACCAACTGAGCTAATAACCCGCTCTTTTTGTCGCATTTCGAGTGGGGTAACCATTCGTTTGCTGCGGGCGCTTATAATACTTATTTATAAAATGAGTGCAACCGAAATTGTCTCTTTTTTTAAGTTTTTATGTCTAGATGCACAAAATTAAACCGTTTGTGCTCAAACTACATGCAAATCCAAGATTCTTCGAGAGTTTCCATGTAGTTTGCTCGCCTTAACTAGAAATTTAATCGCTGGTGAACTTTAGTTTCCCAAACGATCAGTTGCTAGTTTTGCAGCGGTAGTACTTGGGTATTGATTGATAAGATCGCTCAATATTTTTTGTGCTTGCGCCGCTGAACCTTGATCTTGTAAAAGTGTGCCTAACTTTAGCATTGCATCAGGGCGTTTATTAGAATTTGGAAATTCGTTAACAACCACTTTAAAATGCTCCACCGCTTTTACGCCATCATTTTTAATAGTAAGCAACTGCCCTAACCAATAATGCGCGTTAGACGCATATACAGAGTTTGGATAGGTAGTCAAAAACGTTTGAAATTCAGGAATCGCTTGATCATAACGTTTATCTTTCATTATTAACGCAACAGCACGCTCGTACGCTTCATTTTCAGATAAGTCACTGCTGTAGCTCTGTGCATCGTTTGGCTGCGCCTGATCGACTACTGGAGCTGCTGTTGGCTGTGTATAAGCCTGGCTCACGCGGTTTTCAATCTCTTGATACAACTCACGCTGACGCTGCAGTACTTTTTCAAGTTTGTAGCTTTGCTCTTCAGTTACACCGCGAATTTGACTTACTTCGTCTTGTAACAAGTTAAGTTGTTGCTGTAACTCTACTTGTAAAAAGTTACGCGACTGCATCATATTCTCAAGCGACGCTAATCGCTTCTCAATACTTGATTGTGAACTTGCAGCTTCTGAAACAGGAGCGGGAGCAGCCATTAACTGGGTGCTCCCGCTCAATATCATGGCTGCCAAAATAATTTTCGGCTTCATAATATCTCTTATCTTAGTAAACTAGTACCGCACGGCGGTTTTTAGCGAAAGCTGATTCAGTGCGAGATTTAACCATTGGCTTCTCTTCACCGTAGCTTACCACTGACATTTGGCTAGCTGAAACACCTAAGCTTAATAGGTATTTTTCAACTGCTTGGCCACGGTGCTCACCTAGTGCAATGTTGTACTCTGGAGTACCGCGCTCATCTGCGTGGCCTTCAATTAGTACTTTAACTGATGGGTTTTGAACTAAAAACTCAGCATGTGCACGAAGTAAATCAGCGTACTTACCTTCAACAGTCGCTTTATCAAAGTCAAAGTAAATTACTTGCTCTTGACGTAGTGCTTCGTACTTTTGACGAAGTTGCTCTTCTGCTTGTTGCTCAGGAGAGATTGTAGCTACTTCAACTGTATCAGTGTTAGTTGATTGCTCAACAACGCCTTGATTTGATTGGTTTGCAGCACCTTCATCAATATCAGAAGATGAGCTACAAGCTGCTAATGTCATTACTGGCACAGCAATTAGCAGGCCTTTAAGTATTTTGTTAAGTTGCATTGAGTAGATTCCTATTTTGAGTAAACCAGTAATATTACTGTAAGTATGGCGACCAAGCTGGTGCCTTTACTTGTCCGTCTAGCACAGGTAACCGTGCTTTAAAGCGGCCGTCCATCGATACTAGCGCAAGTACCTGTTTATTATTATGGAGCGTGCTGTATATAATCATCGAACCATTTGGCGCTATGCTCGGTGATTCATCTAGGCGTGTTCTCGTTAATACTTGAAACGCACCTGTAGCCAGCTCTTTCTTAGCAAGATGGTACTGCCCGTTGGTACGGTTAACCATCACTAATTCTTTTCCATCTGGTGTTATAGAACCAGCAAGGTTCATATCACCATCAAAGGTGAGTCGTTGTGACCTACCTGTTTTTAAATTTAACTTATAAATCTGAGCATTACCACCCCTTTCAGATGTAAACACAATATCTTGGCCATTAGGGTACCAAGATGGCTCAGTATCTATGCTACGATGATTTGTTAAGCGTGTTTCTTTACGTGTAGCAAGGTCAAGCATGTAAACTTCTGTCGCACCCGTCTTATCCTTAGAAAGCACTAATAATAGCTTTTTACCATCTGGCGAAAACTGCGGTGCACCATTAATACCACGGTAGCTTGCTATTATTTCACGCTTACCTGTGTATATATCTTGAATGTAAATTTGGCTTTGACGGTTTTCAAACGTTACATACGCTAGTTTAGTACCATTTGGTGACCATGCTGGCGACATTAATGGTTCTTTTGAACGAAGTAATACCTGTTCGTTAAAACCATCGTAATCAGCAACGACTAGTTGATAAGGTTTAGGCTCGTTATCACGTACTATTACATATGCAATTTTAGTTAAAAACGCGCCCTTTTCACCCGTTAGCTTTTCATAAATAACATCACTAATGCGGTGTGAATAACGACGAAAACCACTCTCGCCAATAACACTTTCACGCGCTTCTAAAATATGATCTTGGCTTTTAACTAACTTACCGTTACTCATCATTTGCGTATTGCCACCGGTAATTTGGCCGCGAATCACATCAACTAACTCATAACGAACTAAATAACGCCCATCAGTTTGTTGTTCAACCTCACCAACAAGAACAGCTTCAACACCTTTATTAACCCAAGACGCATAATCAATTTCGCCATCTTTACTTGGCTGTTGCGGCATTTGCGCCACATCAACAGGTTTAAACTTACCACTGCGCATTAAATCGGCAGCAATAACACCACTTAGCTTTTCAGGAATTGGACCAACACCTTGGTATTTAAAAGGTACAATGGCAATAGGCCTTGCACCGTCTACACCTTCTGTTATTACAATTTCAAGCGCTGCATTAGCAACACCCGTAAACCCAAACAGTAAAACTAAACAGGCTATTTTTATTTTGTTGAACATATCATTCCTTTAAAATTCTGGCTTGATTGTTAAATTAATATTCTTAAGTTTTTCGAATACGTCTTTATCTTTAGATACCGGTAATGTGTCAGCCATGCGCACTGCTCTTAATGCAGCTTCACATACTAACTTGTCGCCACCTAATGATTTAACTTGCGTTACTAAACCATTAAAGCCCAAACGAATATTAACTCGGCACTGTTGGTTTTTCATTTTTTCATCAATCAGTAAGTTTTGCTGAATACGCGCCATAATTAATGCACGGTACTTATCAACTTCGCTCACCACTTGTTGCTGACGTATTTTACTACGGGCAGCCTGCTCTTTGGCAAGTTGCTCTTGTAACATTTGCTCTTGCATTGCTTGCTGGCGTTTACGTTCGGCCTCAGCAGCACGCTCTTTTGCTTCCTCTTCACGCTTTTTGCGCTCAGCTTCTGCTTTTTTAAGCGCTTCTTCTTCAGCTTTGCGTTTGTCAGCTGCTGCTTTT
>NZ_JACJEA010000059.1:1553-3070 GCF_014163835.1 Pseudoalteromonas sp. SR43-5 | reverse complement strand
ACTTCTGGCGAAGTTAAACTGTCACAAAACAAAGACCCGTTTGGGTTGTATGGTTAAGTGACTAAGCGTACACGGTGGATGCCTTGGCAGTTGGAGGCGATGAAGGACGTATTAACTTGCGATAAGCCTAGTCAAGCTAGTAAAAAGCGCTTGAGACTAGGATTTCCGAATGGGGAAACCCACCTGCTTGCAGGTATCGTTAACTGAATACATAGGTTAACGAGGCGAACGCGGAGAACTGAAACATCTAAGTACCCGTAGGAAAAGAAATCAACCGAGATTCCGAAAGTAGCGGCGAGCGAAATCGGAACAGCCCTTAAGCTTATTATGTGTTAATGGAAGGCTCTGGAAAGTGCCACGATACAGGGTGATAGTCCCGTACATGAAAAGACATTTTAAGTGAAATCGAGTAGGTCGGAGCACGTGAAACTTTGACTGAATATAGGTGGACCATCATCTAAGGCTAAATACTCCCAACTGACCGATAGTGAACCAGTACCGTGAGGGAAAGGCGAAAAGAACCCCTGTGAGGGGAGTGAAATAGAACCTGAAACCGTGTACGTACAAGCAGTAGGAGCCCACTTGTTGGGTGACTGCGTACCTTTTGTATAATGGGTCAGCGACTTATATTTTGTAGCGAGGTTAACCGAATAGGGTAGCCGTAGGGAAACCGAGTCTTAACTGGGCGACTAGTTGCAAGGTATAGACCCGAAACCCGGTGATCTAGCCATGGGCAGGTTGAAGGTTGAGTAACATCAACTGGAGGACCGAACCCACTAACGTTGAAAAGTTAGGGGATGACCTGTGGCTAGGAGTGAAAGGCTAATCAAACCGGGAGATAGCTGGTTCTCCCCGAAATCTATTTAGGTAGAGCCTCGGACGAATACTTACGGGGGTAGAGCACTGTTAAGGCTAGGGGGTCATCCCGACTTACCAACCCTTTGCAAACTCCGAATACCGTAAAGTAATATCCGGGAGACACACGGCGGGTGCTAACGTCCGTCGTGAAGAGGGAAACAACCCAGACCGCCAGCTAAGGTCCCAAAGTCATAGTTAAGTGGGAAACGATGTGGAAAGGCCCAGACAGCCAGGAGGTTGGCTTAGAAGCAGCCATCCTTTAAAGAAAGCGTAATAGCTCACTGGTCGAGTCGGTCTGCGCGGAAGATGTAACGGGGCTAAACTATGCACCGAAGCTGCGGATTCAGAATTTATTCTGAGTGGTAGGGGAGCGTTCTGTAAGCGGTTGAAGGTGTACCGGGAGGTATGCTGGACGTATCAGAAGTGCGAATGCTGACATGAGTAACGATAATGGGAGTGAAAAACTCCCACGCCGGAAGACCAAGGGTTCCTATCCCATGTTAATCAGGGTAGGGTAAGTCGACCCCTAAGGCGAGGCCGAAAGGCGTAGTCGATGGGAAACAGATTAATATTTCTGTACTCGATATAATTGCGATGGGGGGACGGAGCAGGCTAAACAAGCATGGCGTTGGTAGTCCATGTGAAAGTGAGTAGGTTGG
>NZ_JACJEA010000059.1:0-1453 GCF_014163835.1 Pseudoalteromonas sp. SR43-5 | reverse complement strand
GACTTAGGTAAATCCGGGTTGCTTTAAGACTGAGACACGAGACGAGTCACTACGGTGATGAAGTTGTTGATGCCATACTTCCAGGAAAAGCCTCTAAGCTTCAGATTATATGGAATCGTACCCCAAACCGACACAGGTGGTCAGGTAGAGAATACTAAGGCGCTTGAGAGAACTCGGGTGAAGGAACTAGGCAAAATCGTACCGTAACTTCGGGAGAAGGTACGCTCCTATCTGTGATGAGACTTGCTCTCTAAGCGGACGGGAGCCGCAGTGACCAGGTGGCTGGGACTGTTTATTAAAAACACAGCACTGTGCAAAATCGCAAGATGACGTATACGGTGTGACACCTGCCCGGTGCCGGAAGGTTAATTGATGGGGTTATCCTTAGGGAGAAGCTCTTGATCGAAGCCCCGGTAAACGGCGGCCGTAACTATAACGGTCCTAAGGTAGCGAAATTCCTTGTCGGGTAAGTTCCGACCTGCACGAATGGTGTAACCATGGCCACGCTGTCTCCACCCGAGACTCAGTGAAATTGAAATCGCAGTGAAGATGCTGTGTACCCGCGGCTAGACGGAAAGACCCCGTGAACCTTTACTACAGCTTGGCACTGAACATTGAACCTACATGTGTAGGATAGGTGGGAGACTTTGAAGCAGCGACGCTAGTTGTTGTGGAGTCGTCCTTGAAATACCACCCTTGTAGTTTTGATGTTCTAACGTTGGCCCCTGAATCGGGGTTACGGACAGTGCCTGGTGGGTAGTTTGACTGGGGCGGTCTCCTCCTAAAGAGTAACGGAGGAGCACGAAGGTTGGCTAAGTACGGTCGGACATCGTACGGTTAGTGTAATGGTAGAAGCCAGCTTAACTGCGAGACAGACACGTCGAGCAGGTACGAAAGTAGGTCATAGTGATCCGGTGGTTCTGAATGGAAGGGCCATCGCTCAACGGATAAAAGGTACTCCGGGGATAACAGGCTGATACCGCCCAAGAGTTCATATCGACGGCGGTGTTTGGCACCTCGATGTCGGCTCATCACATCCTGGGGCTGAAGTCGGTCCCAAGGGTATGGCTGTTCGCCATTTAAAGTGGTACGCGAGCTGGGTTTAGAACGTCGTGAGACAGTTCGGTCCCTATCTGCCGTGGGCGTTTGAGAATTGAGAGGGGTTGCTCCTAGTACGAGAGGACCGGAGTGAACGAACCGCTGGTGTTCGGGTTGTCATGCCAATGGCATTGCCCGGTAGCTACGTTCGGAACTGATAAGCGCTGAAAGCATCTAAGCGCGAAGCAGGCCTCGAGATGAGTTCTCACTAGACTTTTAAAGTCTCTGAAGGGCCGTTGAAGACTACAACGTTGATAGGCAAGATGTGGAAGTGGTGTGAGCCATTAAGCTAACTTGTACTAATTACCCGTGAGGCTTAACCATACAACGCCAAACGCGTTTTATGCGACAGTTT
>NZ_JACJEA010000058.1:0-5485 GCF_014163835.1 Pseudoalteromonas sp. SR43-5 | reverse complement strand
TGCATGGCGTATGTCGATTTAAACCCCATTAGAGCCAAAATGGCTAACACCCCAGAGGAGTCAGACCATACCAGCATCAAACAACGCATAACACAGGCAAAAGAAAGCAAGCAACCAAAACAACTCCTGCGCTTTGCAGGTATGCCACGTCAAATTATGCCAAAAGGACTCCCGTTTGAGCTTAAATCGTACCTTGAACTTGTTGAGTTAACAGGACGTTGTATACGAGAAGACAAACGCGGTTATATTGAAAGTTCGCACTTACCCTTACTCGAAAGAGTGAATATATCCCCCGAAAACTGGTTAAAACTCACCACACAATTTACGCGTGTATTTCATGGTGCAGTAGGCAGGCCAAGTTCACAAGCAAGTTACTGTGAAAATTTAAACAGAAAGCGGCGAGCGAATATCAGTAATTGCAAAAAGCTTCTCGCATAAAACTTAATCAACTCTAGTAAAACTATTCAGTAATAAATCACAACTGCACCATGCAGTTATTTTTATGCGTGCAATTTAGGTTTAGGAGTGATGATTGCTTGTTCAATGAGCACTTTATGAATGATGATATAAAAAGAGATAAATGCTGAGTCAAAAAAGTAAATCTAACAATATAGTTTTGCTTGTTAAATTAGAGTGAGTGTCTAGTTTAGTTTTCACCTAAAGCTGAGCGACCAGATCCGTCTACATATCTACCACAATCATATATAGATGCACATATAGCCCAGTTTAACCAACAAGGTGCAGGTTTTATTTCTATTCAAAGTTGGATGCTAAACCCTGAATACCCCACGTTACCGCCAAGAAAGTTTGTAGGGCTTAAAAGTGAAATGGACGCTATTATCGCTAAATACACTCAATCAGGAAATGATTGGAGAATACTTAGAGATGAACTTAGTTTAGGCGAAAACACAGACTTAAGTAATGATGAAATTACGTATATTACAGTCGAACCTGGCGATGAGCGATTTAAGTATGATATTCCAAATGGTCGCGAAGGTGGTGCATACGATGGGGAATGGATCCCAGGAGGCAAAACCAAAGGCGGTATAACAGAGGCTGCGTTGATTAATTCCGAAACTGTTGTTCATAATAACAGTCTTGAAGAGCTCTCTAGTAATTTCGAAAGTACAGAAAAACTGCAATCCGATGAAGATGATAAAAAAATGGAGCTTCATAAGGTCGCATGTTTTAAGAAAAATGTAAAAGGTACAGAAGCAGAATATGATCGTCAATTGAAAGGCCAACAAGACGGCATTAATAATATGACAGTTAGAAAATATCTAGATAATCGTGAAGCTTACAAAAAAATAGGAAGAAAAGGTACAGGAGCAGCACAGAAAAAATCCAGGGATAGATTTAAAGATAAACTAACAGAAAAATATGAAAATGAATTACTTGAAAGCAATGAAGATCTCTTGGGTGATGAAGCTTTTCAAAAAGCGGAGGAGTTAGCGGCTCTTGATATGAAAACACTTAATGCGCTTCATAATCCTGATATGATTGCTGGTGGTAATGATTATAATGACGAATTACTTGACTTAGGTGATGCAAGTGTTAACCAATCAATTGGTTCCCAATGGAAAAATAAAGGGGTTAACGATATTGGAGATAAAGAGTCGTTGAGTCGAGTCGAAGCTATGGACGCTCAAGCTAAAAGTGCATTAGAAGAGTTGGGACCAGATGCAATGATGAATGTAAATTTACATAGGTGCAAATAAATGAATAAATTTTTCGATAACTTTTATAATTATAAAGGGTTTGGTCCAGCTATTAATTCAAGGCTACCAGATCAAGAAACACTTGATTTTTATAAAAATAGACTGCCAGAACGTTTAATAGAATACTGGAAAGAATATGGCTTCTGTGGGTGGGGAGATGGCATTTTTTGGCTAGTTAACCCTAGTGAGTACCATGACATTCTGCAAACGTGGTTGCAAGGAACTGAATTTGCTAAACGAGAAGAACAAGGTATCGATAGTTATTATGTTATTGGGCGAAGTGCGTTTGGGGATTTAATTGTTTGGGGTAACACATCTGGTCAGAGCATTGATATTAATTCAAATTTTGGAATGATTTTCCCAACCGATTACTCAGAGAAATTAAAAGAGCGAGGGGAGGAAAGAACAGTTGATTTATTTTTTGCTACCATGAGTAAGAATTCTTTAAATGAAAAAGACGTCGATGAGGAGCTATTGTTTGAAAGAGCCTGTAAAAAACTAGGTCCCTTAGAATTTGATGAAATGTATGCGTTCGTACCTGCATTGGCCTTAGGTGGCACAAACAAACTAGAAAATCTAAAAAAGGTAAAGGTTATTGAGCATTTAAACTTTTTAGCTGACTTAGGTGAAAAACGGGTAATGGCTGATATTGTTGCTATGTCAAATGAGTTACATAAAAAGTAGATATGATTTTACTAAGTTGCTAACTAGAAATATAAGTTGAGCAATTACACCTTTACAGTCATTGACTAAGAGATATTACATGACAAATTTATTTGAAGCTTCGATAAAAAAAAATGAAACAAATAGTTTTTTTCGCGGAGTAAAAAACTACTTTGTAAGAACCCCTGACTTTGACCAACATAATCATGGTGCAAACCTTGGCGGGCATGTTGAATCTTTTTTAAGAGCGAGTAATGATAACGCTGAAGTCTTCGATGAAGCTTTTATAAAGTTTTTGAAGTCTTTAGAAGTAACTAAAGAAGATTTGACGCATTTTATGGCCAATCTTTCAGCTTTTTTTGCTTTAAAAAATAGAGGTAGATTGGAAGGTTCAACGCTCTTTAGAAGCCTCAATAGCACCGAATCAAAATTAGTTAAAAGCTATTTAACACATATATCGAACACTAATATATATCTTACTGAAAAAGATAGGTTATATATACATGCAAATTTTATCTCTAAAAATGGTAACGATATTTTATTAAATACATTGAAAGAAATAGACAGGGGATAGGTTGAGCTTTCCATCTTTCACTAACTTATATTTAAATATTGAACGAGCTATATAAAAACTCTAAAAAGGATTTTATTGATGTCATCAATAAGAATAACTCAATCTGTTGGATTGGGCGGCGCTAACAGTTTAAACGATGTAAAAACGGTACAAACCGCGTTAAATAAATTACTGAAACTTATCCCGCCTACACAGGTTTTAATTGTCGATGGTCGATTAAACCCTCGCCCAGATAGCTCTAAAACTATTGCTGCTATTAAGTTGTTCCAAAGCAAAGTCTTAAACATGGCGCGGCCTGATGGAAAAATTAATGCTAACGATGCTACGTTTCGAAAAATTAATGAAAAGCTTGCCTTATATAACTCTCAAAAAGCAGGAATGAAAGATCCTCAACTTTTTTTGAACAATGTAATAAAACCAACGCTGTTAAAAATCGGTTTATCATCAAAAAAAGCAGAAATCTTATTGCTGGGTACAGCGATTCAAGAAAGTCGATTGAAGTATCGTCAACAACTAGGCGGTGGACCTGCTTTGAGTTATTTTCAGATAGAGCCTGCTACTCATGATGACATTTGGGATAATTACCTAAGTTACAGAGGAGAGTTAGCTTTAAAAGTTAAAAACTTAATGACTACTGAAGATAAGTTAAAAGAGCTAAAAGAGAATGATGCTTATGCATGCGCCATTGCTAGAATTCACTATTTAAGAGCGCCAGCTGCCTTACCTGAAGCTAATGATACTAATGCGCAGGCACAGTATTGGAAAACTTATTATAATACGCCACTTGGAAAGGGAACTGTGCAAGAGTTTATCCATAATTGGCAAACATATGGAGTAAGTATATGAACGTTTTTAAGGCCTTAATTTGTACTCTTCTACTAATGATAAGTCATACCGCTTTCGCGTCAGAATGCTTAAATATAAAAGTAACTAAGCCCATAAAAGTTGATGACAAAACAGGGCTATTGCAGTCATTGAAGTTTGAGCAAGTTAAATTACTCCACAAAGATAAGTCAGGTATTTGCTTGCCTACAAGGGATACCTACATTTTGTCTTTTAGTGAAGGGATCCCTTTTATTGCCACTCGATTAAAAGGTCACACGCCAGAAATAACATTGCTCGAAAAAGACAAAAATTATTATGCATTAATAAAGTTTTATGCAGGTAACAAATTGCAAGTACTAAAGGGATATCAAGTCATCAACTCAGAGCTATACGCACTCCCTAACTTCACTTTAAGTAGTAATGTAAGCAATATTAGTATTGATGAAGGGGTTATTAGCGTAAAGAATACTAAGTTAGTTGAAGAGCACTCCATTGATTCAGTTACGCTTTATAACTTTGATTTATCAGGTGTATCAGTTAAGCATTAAGTAATGTATTTTCCAAATAACTATAATATCGAACTATCAAGGGTATTTAAAAAGTATGATAAAAAGTAACCTTGGTAAGTTTTTTCTGATTACAGCCTTGTTTTTTATTGCACCGTGTAATGAAGCTCAAGGTGCTACGCAAGTTATATATAAATGTAATGCGGATGTACCTACACCTATTGAGCTGGTTATTAACTAAGTAGGGAATAAATTTCACTTAGCTGAATTTACTATAAATGTAGCCCCTGTTATTGATCTTGGATAAATGAAAATAGAGATTCCCTTAAACTAGCACGCACGCCAGCAGTTTGGTGTGACTAGCTTGGGTTTTTGAATATTATTAAGAATATTAAACATAAGGAAATACAGTGAATAAAATAAACACGGATGTAAATTATAGAACAATGGCCGGTAATGCTCGTTTGGTAATTATCGCAGAATCCAGTCATAGCCCTGTATCTTATAAATATGAGGCTATAAAGGCTCTAAAACAACTTAAAGCTGCGGGTTTCACTCATTTTGCGATGGAAATGTTACCTATAAAGATAAAAGAAAAAATAGATTTTTATCAACGTACTGGTAAAGGTTTTGATGTGATTTACAAACATTTTCGAGAAAATTGGTATTGGAATGGTGCTGCTAGCACAGGTTATGGTGAACTAGTTAAAGCTGCTAACTCTCTAGGTATGAAAATTATTCCGTTAGATATGCCTGTTGAGGTGATGGATAAAATTGATGGTAGGTGCAGTTGGGAGGACGCTGATGGTGGTTTATGTACTGATTCACATATTCAAAGAAATCAAATGTGGGCGAGTATACTAAGCAGTACTCTTAAAATTGAAAAAGGCTCCCGTATTGTTGCATTTATGCATCGGTATCATGCATTTAATGCTGGTAATAGGCATGTAGGTGTTGATTCTATTTTACTTAATTTAAAAATCAGTGGAATAAGTATAATTGACTATATTGGTGGGATGACCTGCAAAGATAGTGGAGTTTGTGAAGGTGAAGGCGACTTAAAAAAGCCGCTTAGAGCTGTCTCTTGATCACAAGTCTGACTCAAGAGATTTTGCTAAATCGTAGCCTTCCAGGATGGCTTGTAACTTAAGCCATCCTTGCCATAACACTTTCACAGATGCACGCCCTGTGCGCTTGGT
>NZ_JACJEA010000057.1:0-9401 GCF_014163835.1 Pseudoalteromonas sp. SR43-5 | reverse complement strand
GGAATTTTGTTCTTTATTTTATATGCCAGCGTTTAGCAAATTATCATTAAATAATAAAAGCTTTAAAAACCATAATTATAATTTTTTAAATAAAAATTTAGAGGTCTCAAAAAATGGTTTTTACTTGGCTAGGGAAAAGATATTTGAACTAACAAATAAAAAAATGATAACAAAAACAGATTTAATTGATAATAAAAAAATAAAAGCTTCATGTAATGACTTATAGATTGTTGATATTATTAGTAGTGAGTTTTATTAGTCTGTTTTCGTATGCAGAGACGGATGAAGCCTTCTTACAACACCTCCAAAAAGGTGATAGCGTTTACCTTGAGAAGGCGCGTAAAGAAGGTAACAGGCTTGCCAGTTTATTTTTAAGTTATACTAGCTCTAATAAAGTAGTCAGTCTTGACTGCGATAAAAACAACAACTTTTATTTCAAATACTACTGTTTTTACTTGAATTATAGTTCAAATTATAAAAATAACGATTACTATGAAGCTAAAAGGTACTTAGAAATGATGTTAAATCACTTGAATACAAACAGTGATTTCTCTGCGCTGAAACAGCCCGTTGTAGAAAAAATAAACATCTTAAATATTTTAAATAAAGTCACAGAAACTCCAGTTCTTAGAAGTGGGACTTTGAAGTTAGAAAATTTCAAAAAAGAGCTTACGATTAATCATAAGAATATAGTTTTTACTTTAGATACAGGCTCAGAGTTCAATAGTTTGTCTATTGATGAAAATAGTGAATTCGGTGGAGCTATAAATGTGACCTCAGTGCAGGGAGGTACTAAGGGTTTCGATTATATTATAAGAAAGTCTGATACAAGTGACACTAACCACCTTTTCATAGTCAGCCCTAACTATAACCTTTTAGGTCGGAGTTACTTCAAAAACTACAACATCTTATTATTTGGGAACGGAAAAAATAATACTTTGACAGTTCCATTGAGGGATGATGGGCAAAATATTTACTTCATAGGTGAACTTTCTATTGGTGATAATAAATTTAGTGGAATTAATTACTGCCTTGACACCGGTTCAATAAAAACATTTGTAGCCCCTAAAATGTATTTAAAACTCAGAAATAATTTACTTAGTGTGGGGGTTTCGACTTTTTCAATAGATAGCTTTACAGGTAATCAATCAGCATTGGGGAAAGTTATACCTAAATTTAAATTAACTTTTGGGAGCCAGCCTTATATCTTAAAAAATGTGCCGGCTTATTTCCGTAGTAAGAGAGTTGATATTTGTGATGTGGTTTTGGGTCAGGATTTTCTTAAAAAAACACTAGTAAGTATAGACTTTAAGAATAACCAGATTATATTTTCACATGAGAGCGACTTGTAGAGGCATAGTTACTTTTGTCTTCAAAAGCAGTTAAAGCGGGCAATATCACCGGCCGCTGTTAACACATAAGGGCTAGTCTCAAGTGAATGGCTTGATAGCAAAGAGGTGATAGTTTTTTCTTGGATGAGAGGACGGCAATTCACTATGCCATGCTAGTACATGCGAGTACAATTGCCGAATAGAAGTATACTGATGGTTGCTTAATTTAACAGGCTTCGCGGCTGCCATACAGGCTCTCCATGGTATGGATAAGTAATACCGTGAAAACTGCATCTTTAAAAAACGCACCACGATAGCTCATGTACAATAGTTGATGTCGATAAGCCGCGTCAAGACCTACTTTTACTTTATATAAGAACGGTAATATATTATTTTTATAGTTGGCAATAATTACAAACTATTATAAGTGCAAAGAGCTAAAGTCAGAACTAGCATAGTTAGCAACTAATGTATAACAAGTGACTAAGGTTACGACTGCCCGCCGCTGGCACTTTGCCGATCTTCGGCAAAGTGCCAATGTATATTTGATTTTTATTGCTCTAGTTACTTCAATTGACTGTTCAGATATATGCATACCTCATGTAATTGATTTAGATATCCCGAGGATAAAAAGCTTAATGCGGAAGCTCCTCCAAATACTGTATTTGGCTTGTGTATCCACTGGTTAGCCTGATCTCTTTTTGGAAATAAAAGTCCTAGATTTTTATATATAGTTATGAAGCAAGAGATACGCTCGAGTGTGTCTGTACTGAGAGATGAAGCTTGATTGTGTTGCAAGTCTTTAAAGGTTTCAGGACGTGGGTTTCCTAAAAAAGCTATTTGGTGAGCTTCTGTAACATTCCATTCGAACATAATATTAAAAAAAGTTTTTAATGCCACTTGAGCGACTTGTTCTGATTTTATATCTAATTGATTAGGTTTAAGTGGCATAGCTTTCTAAATTATTCTTAATCAGTATTGAATAAGTTTAATCTAAGGGGAAATTAATGAAAAGCAATGTTTTACCAATACATACAAGTCTAACTTTCCATAGAAAGGTTAATTTTAGTTAAACCGTAACCTACTTAAAGTTTATAGATAATATGTCATTTATTGATAGTAATAACTACTTTATGGAAGTTGTGTTTAGTATTGCCTTATAGTTTCTGATTTATTTAAAAGTATAGAACTCTAAGTATGACTAAACACATATAGTGTAAATTAAAGTATAGTTTTTTGAGTATGAATAAAAATTACTTTGTTCACACCGCGTGCCATGAAACCGTCTCCTATAAACGTTAGATTAAACCAGCAACTTTACGCGCTTGGTCTAGGTCAAATTCTTTATCATTAATCTTTAAATAGCTGCGACTTTCATCGCGAACCACAGTTGCTTCTATTACGCCAGGTAAAGCAACTAACTGAGAAGCAAGTGTTTGAGCATGCTCTTCAGAATCTAATTTGGTCATTAAACTAATAACTTTACTTTTGGGTGGGACTTGCATTTTCCACGCAATAATAAGCCATATTAACCCAACAAGTGCCGCTGCCGCAAACACAGCTTGCGTCGTTGTCGTTTGTGCTACATAACCACCTAACATACCGCCTAAAAAGGCGCCTAAAAACTGACTAGATGAGTAGCCACCCATTGCTGAACCTTTTTGGCTTGCAGGTGCTATTCGCGATACAAGCGCAGGCATAGTGGCCTCTAAAAAGTTAAACGCCACAAAATAAAGCAGCATACACACAGCAATGCCTACTACACTATTAACCCATACCGACATTGCTAACATACTAATAGTTAACAAGGCTACTGAGCCAATAAATGCTTGTTTTTCTTTCTCTTTTTTAATGGCCACAATCATTATTGGTACCATTAATAAGAATGCTAAAAATAGCACTGGAATATATAAATACCAGTGATGGTCTGCAACCAAGCCATCTTTAATTAACTGACTCGGCAGTACGACAAATATAGTGGTTAGTGTTAAATGCAGTAGCAACACACCAGCATTTAATCGTGCTAACTGCGGATGTTTAATTAGTTTTTTAATGTCGCTAAAGCTTGCTAATGTATCACCTTTGGGTGCTTTATTTACCGCATTTGGCACTAGCATGGTCACTATAAATATACCAAAAACAGCTAAAATAGCAGTTAACCAAAATACACCAGCAATACCCCACGAAGCAGCAACAATTGGCCCAAGTAACATAGCAAAGGCAAAGCTCATTCCTATGCTCATACCAATAACAGCCATTACTTTTGGTCGTTGCTCATCGCGGCTTAAATCTGAGGCAAACGCAAGTAGCGCACTGGCTATTGCGCCCATACCTTGTAGAGCGCGGCCTACGGTAACCATTTGAATAGAGTCAGCTAATGCAGCAACTACAGAGCCAATAGCAAATACGACTAAGCCACCAACAATAACCTTTTTACGACCAATTTTATCGGATAAGCGACCCATAGGTATTTGTAATACGGCTTGCGTTAAACCATACGCACCAATAGCAAAACCAATCCAAATAGGCGAAAAACCTTCAAGCGATTGTCCATAAATAGCCAATACAGGCATCAGCATAAACAAGCCGAGCATTCTAAATGCAAACACACTCGCCAGCGATACTGCGGCGCGCTTTTCTCGTGAATTAAGTGAAGATGCGGTCATTATCTGCGTGATCTTACTCTATGAAAAATTGAGGTTGGGATTCTACCATAAGCTTGGCAATAATTAATCGCCTATAAGTAAGGATTTTTCATTGATCAAGGATTAATATTGCTTCGTATTATGCGATACTGAGTAAATAATTTTGGTAATAAACGAGATAGCATGGAAAACATTGAAGTCCGAGGCGCCCGTACGCATAATTTAAAAGACATCAGCCTAACCATCCCACGTGATAAATTAATAGTTATTACTGGTCTATCTGGTTCGGGGAAGTCATCACTTGCATTTGATACACTTTATGCAGAAGGACAACGCCGGTATGTTGAATCACTCTCTGCGTATGCAAGACAATTTTTATCGCTTATGGAAAAGCCTGATGTAGATCACATCGAAGGCCTCTCTCCTGCAATTTCTATTGAGCAAAAATCAACGTCTCATAACCCACGCTCTACGGTGGGTACTATTACCGAAATTTACGATTATTTACGACTTATGTTTGCCCGCGTTGGCGAACCACGATGTCCTACACATGATTTACCACTTGCTGCGCAAACAGTGAGCCAAATGGTAGATACTGTTTTGGCACTGCCTGAGGGCAGTAAATTAATGCTGCTTGCGCCTATAGTAAAAGAGCGTAAAGGTGAGCATGTTAAGTTATTAGAACAGCTATCGAGCCAAGGTTATATTCGCGCCCGTATAGATGGTGAAGTATGTGACTTGTCTGATCCACCAACACTTGAGCTTCATAAAAAACATACTATAGAAGTAGTTGTAGACAGATTTAAAGTAAAAGATGGCTTACAACAACGCCTAGCAGAATCGTTCGAAACCGCACTTGAAATGTCTAATGGCGTAGCACATGTAGCATACATGGATGATAGCAGCGCTGAAGAAATTCTATTTTCAGCAAATTTTGCCTGCCCTACTTGTGGCTATGCGATGACTGAACTAGAACCGCGTTTGTTTTCGTTTAATAACCCTGCTGGTGCGTGCCAAACCTGTGATGGTTTAGGGATACGTCAATATTTTGATCCTAATCGCGTAGTGCATAACCCCGAGTTAAGCCTTGCTGGCGGGGCAATTAAAGGCTGGGATAAACGCAGCTTTTATTACTATCAAATGCTACAAGCAGTTGCGGATCATTACAATTTTGATTTAGACGTGCCTTATCAAGATTTAGACAGCGACTCGAAAAAAATTATTTTAGATGGCTCTGGTAGCACTAAAATTGCGTTTAATTACCGTAACGACCGTGGCGATTTAATTACGCGTAACCATGAGTTTGAAGGCGTTTTAAATAACATGAATCGCCGCTACCGCGAGACCGAGTCAAACTCTGTACGCGAAGAACTTGCTAAATACCAAACAAGCCAAGCATGTCCTAGCTGTAATGGCTCGCGTTTACGCGAAGAATCTCGAAATGTATTTATTGGGCAAACCAACTTACCTGCAATCACGTGCATGAGTATTGGTGAAGCTATGGAATTTTTTGAAGGGTTAACGCTAACCGGACAAAAAGGCCAAATAGCTGAAAAAATACTAAAAGAAATTCGCGACCGTTTATCATTTTTGATTAACGTTGGCCTAAATTACTTATCACTTGAACGTAGCGCCGACACACTATCAGGTGGTGAGGCTCAGCGTATCCGCTTAGCGAGCCAAATTGGTGCCGGCCTTGTAGGTGTAATGTACGTACTAGATGAGCCATCTATTGGATTACATCAACGCGATAACGACCGCTTGCTACAAACACTGGTCCATTTACGCGACTTAGGTAACACCGTTATTGTAGTAGAGCACGATGAAGATGCTATTCGTGCCGCTGACCATATTATTGATATTGGCCCAGGCGCGGGTGTCCATGGTGGGCATATTATTGCTCAAGGTACACGCGACGATATTTTAGCAAGCAAAGAGTCTGTTACGGGCCAATTTTTATCTGGCGTACGTAGAATAGAAATACCAAAAGAACGTCATCCAACGAACGACAAGTGGCTAGAGCTATTTGGCGCAACGGGTAATAATCTTAAAAATGTAGATCTAAAAATCCCATTTGGTTTAATGACTTGTGTGACAGGTGTATCGGGCTCAGGTAAATCAACGTTAATAAACGACACTTTATTTAAACTTGCTCATACAGAGTTAAATGGCGCAACCACTGCCGAAGCGGCACCGTATAAATCAATTAGCGGTTTAGATCATTTTGATAAAGTGATCGATATTGACCAAAGCCCGATTGGTCGTACTCCGCGTTCAAATCCGGCAACCTACACAGGTATATTTACCGGTATTCGTGAGTTATTTGCAGGTACGCAAGAAGCGCGCTCACGTGGCTACAAAGTAGGTCGCTTTAGCTTTAACGTTAAAGGCGGACGCTGTGAAGCCTGCCAAGGTGACGGCTTAATTAAAGTTGAAATGCACTTTTTGCCTGATGTGTATGTACCGTGTGATGTATGTAAGAGCAAACGCTATAACCGCGAAACGCTCGAAGTACAATACAAAGGTAAAAACATACACCAAGTGCTTGAGATGACTGTTGAAGACGCTCATGATTACTTTGATAAAATACCGGCTATTGCCCGTAAACTTAAAACGCTGATGGACGTCGGTTTATCGTATGTTCGTTTAGGACAAGCCGCTACTACTCTTTCAGGTGGTGAGGCGCAACGTGTAAAATTAGCGCGCGAGCTATCAAAGCGTGATACAGGTAAAACGCTCTACATATTAGATGAACCAACAACAGGCTTACACTTTGCTGATATTGAACAGCTGCTTGTTGTACTTCATCGTCTGCGCGATCACGGCAATACAATTGTTGTTATTGAGCACAACCTCGATGTTATTAAAACAGCAGACTGGGTTATCGATTTAGGACCTGAAGGCGGTGCTGGCGGTGGTGAAATACTCATTGCAGGCACACCAGAAGAAGTAGCCGAATGTGAGCGTTCACATACAGGGCATTACTTAAAACCTCTATTAAATAAATAGAGGTTAAGTTGTGACAAATCAATCGGCATTAAAGTTATTTAACCGTCGAGATTACACTTAATTAAAAATGGCGAGAAGACTCACTTCTCGCTATTTTTTTGCTCTAACTTTTCATTTATCAACATAATACCAACCCGCAATAATACTTAATCATTTTGCGGGGCTAAACGTGTCGCTACCTGTGTTAAAAAATTCTCATTTAGACAAAATCGAAAATGCTATTAAAGAAAAACAACACACCGCTGCAAATTTAACCTCGAAAGATAAACAGGCCCTAGTCGTTCCAACTTATCTGTATTATTTGCATGTCTTTATATTTTGATGCTGTAAAGAAAATCTGATTGCTATCACTAATAAAAAATGCGATAGGTTTAAAATCCACATGTACATCTTGTACTGTTTTATCTTCTAAATTAAGCCGAGCAACTCTTGAAATTGCATCAGAGTAGTAAAGGTAATTTCCATTAATGGCAAAAATTTGTGCTTGTCGCGCGTCTTTAGGCAATTCCCAATTCTGTTTATTTGATAATTTAATTAACTGATTATTAGTAATTGCATAGTTAGTGCCATCAGCACCTGAAATTAATTTATTGGCTTTAATATCCTCTAATATAGTTGTGTCTCGCGTTAATAAATTAAACTGACCAAATAGATTTTCTGAACCGCTTCGCTCTAAATAAATTATACTTTCATTATCTTTAGACCATACATAGTTTAGTATTTTTCGCCCTTTAAACTCAGCTATGGTATAGAGCTTGTTCGACATAACGTCAAAAAATGCAATATCACTATTAACTCTTAATAAAACCCGATCTTGCTTACTCGATACCCTTAGTCCACCAATTGCAAAGTTAGATTTCCCTTCATAAGTAAAGTTACTAAGCTGCTTTGTAAGTCCGTTTTGAGATAACCACAACTGACTGCTGCCAGAGCGCTCGGATACAAAAATATGCGCTGGTCCTTTCTCATTAATTACTTCTGCAATGATGTAGTCGTCTTCATCACTTTTGTAGAGTGCTTCATACTCAGGAGCATCGCTAAAAAGATTAGTCGCTTTAATTAACGAAAATGCTTGTGTTTTATTTGCTGAGTAAAAAAGGCTATTAGCAGATTGAACTGCAATATAATAAGGTGAAATTGCTGGGGTAACCGTTAGTGTGCGCTTAATAATATTATTTTTATCAAACACTATGGTTGAAAGCTCAGAGCCTTCAAAAACGATCACGCCTTTATCGTCTGCAAGCCAGTCAAACGCGAAGCTAATTACGCTTTTCTTTGCTTTAAATAACCGCTTAGTTTCATGGGTTTCAAAGTTGTAACTAAATACAGAAAAAGGCTTACCCTTTTGACTAAGTACATATGCTATTTTACTACCAGAATGAGATAAGCGAGGCATGATTACGCCATACATGACGCCTGGTGGTGGGATCACTATGAATTCTTTTTTAAGTTCTAAATCATATTTATATAAACCTGAACCCTCATGCTCATTTTTATATTCGGTGTAATAAATATGCTCACCACTTTCGTCTACTTGCGCATAACCTGTGTATCTAAGGTCACACTTTTTAATTAAGGTAGCCTCTCCTATAACAGGAAATTGGCTTAAATCGACGAGTACCATTTCACACTTTTGCTGCTTTAAGTTGGTCGCTTGTAACAACACAGAGCGCTGATTTAACTGCCACGATAAAATAGATACTTGAAAGCCAGGATAGGTAATTTCAACTTCCCTTTGATCAGATAGTCGCTTTACAAATGCATGCATTACGTCATTTTCAGGTTCAACATTTGTATAAGCTAAATATTGTTTATCTGAAGACATCTCAGGGTGAACCTCACTGCCTATATTCCACGTGCTTGCTACCTTATTAACCGTGATCTGTTTAATCTTTTCACTAGAAGGTGCATTAATAAAAAACAACCCAAACCATATTAAAAAGCACAGGCAAATAATGACGAATAAAGAATAAATCAAAAACTTTTTACTATTCTTTCTTTGAACCGGTTGCGAAATAGTTGCAGTAGCTACTTCTTCATTTTTGGCAGAAATACCCGTTGAGTCAGGAAAAATATTTGTAGACTCTTTAGAAACATTTGCTTGCGTTAAACGTTCAGGTATTACTGTTAGGCTATACCCTTTACGGTAATGCGTTTTTAAAAGCGGTGCTTTTTCAATTGGGTGGGCAAGCTGCTTTCTTAACTCTGAGATTGCACGGTTAATCGCATTATCATCAACAAAGCTCTGTTGCCACACACTCTCAATAAGCTCTTGGCGGGAAACGATTTGTTGAGGCTTATCTATAAAGTGGAGTAATAACTTTACTAAAAGTGGATCTAATTCCCTTTCTAAATGGTTTGAAGTAATCACACAGCGATTACTAATAAATTGCCAAGGTCCGATTTGATAATTCAT
>NZ_JACJEA010000056.1:0-10043 GCF_014163835.1 Pseudoalteromonas sp. SR43-5 | reverse complement strand
GCCTGGTGATAACATCAAGATGACAGTAACTCTAATCGCACCAATCGCGATGGATGAAGGTCTTCGTTTTGCTATCCGTGAAGGTGGTCGTACTGTAGGTGCTGGTGTTGTAGCAACTATCGTAGAGTAATAATTAACTTTAAAGTTAATTGTTAGAAAAAGGTCACTCAGGTGGCCTTTTTTAATGCCTGAAGAAAAGTGATTTGCTCCTAGGTATAGCATTATTGCCATAGCTTGGGTTGAGTTTTACGAAACCTGAGGGAAAGTTCTTTGTGGTATTATTTGCCAAATAAGGCGGCTTTGGGCATCCTAAAAAAGCTTTTAGAGTAAAGCTGTGTCAATAAAATAAAAAGGAATTAATTTGGACTCTTTTTTTAACTACCTTGAAAAAATAGATAAGAGATATCCTGTCTGGGACTTATCACTGTTTTTTATATTAATTTATTTACCGATTTTACAGAGGGTTTATATGGAATTAAGTATTGCTTATCTTCTTACGTTAATTATAGCTGGAATTACTGCTGTTATTGCTTTTATAACGTATAAAGTCGCAGTTAAGTCACATGAAGCATCTAAACAGGCTGTTAAACTTTCTAAGTTGCAGCTAACCGCTGAGCTTTGCTTAAAGCTTTATGAATTGAAGGACTATATAGACATTAAAGAAAATACTTCTGGATTACTTCTTTTAGATTTCTATAGCTTAATTATTGACCGCGATGAATATATACAGAAGTATGGCAGCCTTATATCATCAATAAAAGATAATGCAAGAGCATCAATATTAGATCAAAGGCTATCTGAAAAGCTAGTTAATGTATGTGACTTTATTTTGAAAGACTCAGATTCAAGACTCGAGCTAACGATTAATGAGAAAGTTGAGACCTTTTCGCCTAAAGAATTATTTAGGGTTAACACAGATAGTGATAACCCTAATATTTACTTTCAAGCTTTGCATAAAAATATTAATGAAACAGTTTTAAAAGCCATAAAAGAACTTAAGCACTAAAGGAAATTCAATAAGCACTAAAGGTTTGCTATTTAACTTTCGCGATTAATGCTTTTTAGCATACTCTTGCGCTTGTTTTAAAACTCTTAATAAATTGCCACTTAAAATCTTTTTAATATCTTTGTCGCTGTAATCTCTATCCATTAAACCTTGGACAAGATTTGGGTAGCTAGATACATCTTTTAAGCCGATAGGTAATGAATCGCCAACTCCATCATAATCAGAGCCAATACCTACATAATCAATACCAATTAGCTCAACTACGTGATCAATATGGTCAAGTACTTGCTCAAGACTTGCAAATGGATACGGATTTTTAGCACGGTACGCAGCATCAAAATCGTTACTTAACTTAGTGCCTTCTTTTTTAGCTGACTCTTTTGTACTTTTTAATTGCTTGCCCCAACTACCTGCTTTAGCGGTAACAAAGCTTGAGCCAAAGTTGATTTGAATAACGCCGCCATTTTCTTTAAGTGCTAATAACATATCGTCATTCATATTACGCTCAAAGCCAGGCGTGTATTTACGAAGTGATGAATGAGAGGCAATTACTGGTGTTTTAGAAAGCTCCATAACCTGATAAAACGCATCATCAGAAATATGCGATACGTCAATTAGCATGCCTATATTATTCATTTCAGTGACAAGCTTTTTACCAAATGGGCTTAAGCCTTTCCATTTACGGCGTATATCGTAAGACGAATCCGAAATATGGTTGCTTTGCGAGTGTGCTAGCGTGATGTAACGAATGCCACGGTCGTAAAAGTGCTGAAGGTTTTTCATATCCCCTTCGATTGGAGAGCCATTTTCCATACCCATTGCGATAGAGAGCTTACCTTGTTTAAATTGCTCCTCTATATCACTGCTTGAGCTAGCAATAGCAAACTTATCGGGTGCGCGCTGGACTATGGCTTCCATACTATCAATCATTTGATTGGCTAGCTGGTAGCTTTTTCCTTTACCCTCAAACTCTAAATGCGCAGGAATATAAATCGACATAAACGGTGCGTTTAAACCGCCTTTTACAGCGCGAGGATAGTCAAAATCGCCATCACTAGTTGCTTTGGTTACATCAACCCAGCTTTCGTGAATTCGATAAGGTACGTCAATATGGGTATCAATTAAAATGGTATCTTTAGCGAGTTTAATTGCCTTATCAGATGCTGTTATTGTTTGTTCTGCTTGGGCTTGGCTAGTTAATGCTAGTGATATGGCTACCACTAGAGTGCTGAGTTTTATCATGTTTTGGCTCTTTGGGTAAAAAGCCATTGTGTACGTTCAACTCAAAAGTTACAAGTACTACGCCTTAATCAAACGACTGTGCTTGATGCTCTTCACTTTGCAGCGCTTTAAATTCGCCCTTCGAAATAATAGTTACTGACTCATGTAATTCTGAGAAAAATACCATGGCTTCGCCATTTTTAAGCTGTAGCTTAACTTGGTTAACTTTAGATTCGATGCTTGCTTCTACTTCGCCATAATCGGTGCCTTCACGTAAAACATAGCTTTCTATTAGGTTGTAAAGGGTGTCTTTATCGAGTTGTTCAAAAGGAATAATCATAATTGCTCTTTGTTTGCATTGCCTAAAACATGTTGCCCAAAATAGCATGGCACGGCTTTCTCTAACCAAAATATAGGCTTAAATGGGTTTTTACCGCTAATAAAACCAACGTGTCCGCCCTTGTCAGAGATGCGCAGCGTAACATGCTCACTTACATCTTGCCTACTCGGTACGGCTTTAATTGAGAGCATCGGGTCGTCTTTGGCATGAATAATAAGTGTGGGTATAGCGATATCTTTTAAGTACGGCATAGCACTGGCTTTGCGATAGTAATCGTGGGCATTTTCAAAGCCATGTAACGGTGCTGTAAGTTGGTTATCGAACTCTAATAAATCATCAATATTCATTAATTGATCGGTAGTTATAGGAATTTGCTGCTTAATTTGCGGTAATTTACGTTGCATCGACTTTTTCATGCGATCGAGCAAATACTTTTGATAAATTTTACCTAAGCTTTTACGAATAACATCACTTGATGATGATAAGTCATAAGGCGCCGATACCACTGCAGCTGCATTGAGTGGGCAGTTTGTATTCTCTTCGCCTAAGTATTTAGCAAGCACATTACCACCAAGCGAAAAGCCCACGGCAACCATCGCTCTATCTGGGTATTGTTGCTTAAGATGATTTATAAAAAAGGCTAAATCGGCGGTGTCACCGCTGTGATAAGCACGTGGAAGGCGGTTTACTTCAGTTGAGCAGTTTCTAAAGTGCATAAGCACAACTGCATAACCTTGTTTTTTTAAAGCCTTCATCATGCCTTTGGCATAAAAGCTATTTATATTGCCTTCAAGGCCATGCAAAACAACGGCAAGTGGTGCGGTTTCATTATGTGGAAGTGACCATGCGAGCTCAATAAAGTCACCATCGGGCGTATCAAGTTGCTCAAGTTCGTAGCGAGTGTGGTGAAATGGGCGGAAAAAACGCGGCATTATGGTTTGAACGTGACGATTGGTCATCCACCATGCTGGTTTGAACTGAGAGATCATGTTTGTACTACGCACTTTGTATTAAACGAAAAGCTAGTGTACCAAATTTTTCGCTTCAGAAAATAAAAAGCGCCTAACTAGTAAACTAATAAGGCGCTTTAGTGCGTCGTGCTTAATTTTGTTCGGGAATTTCTGCATCATGTATTTTTTTCAAAAAGAAAAAAGCAAAAAAGATACACAAAGAAACAACGATGGTTAAAAACCCAAAAGACATAAATAAAACTGGATCTGTAAAAAAGTCTCTAAAAAATACGTTCATGAGTTGTTCCCCTCGTTGTTGATGGGTTAATCATAGGCGGTATTTGCAGGTCGCAACGTGATCGAGATCAAGTTATTTACATAAGCAGATGTAGGAGCGAAGCTAAGTTGATTTAGATCATGCTTTAAGGGCTACTAAGTTATTACCACTGAGAGCTAAGAGAGTTTTTTGCTTGAAATAGTGAGCTGATCTTAATTCATGCTTTTCCACTTCCCCTAAAAGCGTAGCGCTTTAAACTTTTTTGAGTAAACCACTTAGAGATTTTTTGCTCAAAGAGAAAAGAATGAGAAGTAAATGAGGGTAGAGCAATAAACTGCTCAATATTTATATCTAAGTAATTTAGTTTGTTTTCCTCTAAAAGCGAAGCGCCTCTTAACCTCTTTGTGAGTAAATTACTTAAAGGTCTTTGCGCAAAAGGAAGAAAAAGAGAAGAAAATTAGGGCAGGGTAATAAAATGCTGAGCTAAACAACCGCTCAATATTTATATTTTTACCTAAGTAATTTAGTTTATTTTCCTCTAAAAGCGAAGCGCCTCTTAAGCTCTTTGTGAATAAGTCACTTAAAGGTTTTTTGCACAAAGAAAAGAGAATGAGAAGTGAAAGAGGGCATAAAAACTAGCAACCTAAGTGGCTTTCAGATATAGCTCAATATTGTTTGGTTCTGCATACTCGACTAATTCAAACTCATTTATTGCTGAAATCAACATATGTTGCTGTTGTTTTTCAAGCTTCAGCTCAGCGCTTAGCAACTCTGCGCGTATTGTGGCGTAATCACTTATTGTATTCTGATTAGCTTTTAAATAGCTGCGTGCGGCGCGCAGAGGCTGTAATGCGTGAGTATCAAACTCACTAGTTACATTTATTAACTCATTTAACTGTTGGGCATTAACACTTAAATTTAATGAATCTAAATAAAGCAGTAATAAGCATAAATTAACATTTTTTCCTTGCTGGTTTTGTAGTGCCAGCAAGGTTTTTTGTTGCTCAGGCTTTGCGTACAAGGTGCACGCAAATTGCCAAAAATGGTCGCTATTGAGCAAGTTCATCGGCGAATGCTTGCTCTTTTTCTTCCATTTCTTCAAGTGCCATAAGTAACTCTTCTTCAACGTCGTTAAGTTTAGGTGTAAGCGTTGCTTGCTTGGCTAATAACTCTTTAAGCTTGGCTTTGTTGTCATCGTTGTAGAGTTCGTTGTCGCCAAGGGCTACTTCAACTTCACTTAATTCAGCGGTGAATTTATCGAGTTGCTTTTCCAGCTTTTCAATTTGCTTTTTAAGTGGCTGAGTGGCTTTTCTAAATTCCGCCTCTAAGCGCTTTTGCTCCTTACGGTTAACACCTGGGTTTACTTTAGGCTCGTCGTTTTGCTGCGCTTTAACCGCTTCTTTATTGGCATTCAGTAACCACTGATAATACGCATCTAAGTCGTAACCAAATTGCGTTACTTTGCCATCATCTACTAAGTAAAACTCGTCGGCAGTGTTTTTAAGCATATGGCGATCATGCGATACGGTAACCATAGCGCCTTCAAAGCCTTGTAGTGCCATAACCAGTGCATGGCGCATTTCTAAATCAAGGTGGTTAGTTGGCTCATCGAGTAGTAATAAGTTTGGTTTTTGATATACCAACATAGCAAGTACTAAACGTGCTTTTTCGCCGCCCGAAAATGGGGCTACAGGCTCAAGGGCTTTATCGCCAATAAAGGCAAAACCACCTAAAAAGTCACGTAGTGATTGCTCAGTAGCTTTAGGATCGAGTCGCTGTAAATGCATTATTGCACTGGCTTTTAAATCAAGGGATTCAAGCTGATGCTGCGCAAAGTAACCAATATTTAAACCGTGATGCTGAATAACTTCGCCAGCTTGCGGCTCTAAATCACCAGAAAGGAGTTTAATTAGCGTTGATTTACCCGCACCATTTCTACCAAGTAAAGCAATTCGGCTACCTGGTACAAGGTTTAGCTCTATATTATTTAAAATAGTGACGTCACCATAACCCGCTTTGGCTTTATCTATTGTCATTAGTGGGTTTGGTAATGCTTTTGGCTCTGCAAACTCAAAGTTAAATGGCGAGTCGGCATGTGCCGGCGCTAGTTTTTCCATGCGTTCAAGTGCTTTTACACGGCTTTGTGCTTGTTTAGCTTTACTGGCTTTTGCTTTAAAACGCGTTATAAACTGCTCAAGGTGCGCAATTTGATCTTGTTGCTTATCAAACATTGCTTGTTGTTGTAGTAAGCGCTCAGCTTTTTGGCGTTCAAACTGCGAGTAGTTACCTTTGTACACGTTGATAAGTTGCTTATCTACATGCCAAATTTGGTCAACCACCGCATCTAAAAACTCACGGTCATGCGATATAAGTACAAGGGTGCCAGTGTAAGCACGTAAAAAACGCTCAAGCCAATAAACAGCATCTAAATCAAGGTGGTTTGTTGGCTCATCGAGTAATAGTAAATCGGCGTCGCGTATCAATGCTTGGGCAAGGTTTAAACGCATTCGCCAACCACCCGAAAAAGAGCTTACAGGGTTTTCTATAAGGTTATTGGCAAAGCCTAAGCCATGTAATAGCTCACCTGCGGTCGATTCAATGCTGTAGCCTTTAATGTTTTCAAGCTGAATATGTACTTTGGCTTGTGTGTCGCCATCGTTGTTTTGCTCGGCCTCACGCAGTGCTATACGCATTGCGTAGTATTCTGGGTGGCCTTGAAGTACATAATCAATTGCGCTTATTTCAAGGGCGGGGGTTTCTTGTTTTACCGAGGCAATAGACCAATCTTTGGGAATACTGCAATTACCAGCATCGAGTTGCAATTCAGATTTTAGTAAACCAAATAACGTTGATTTTCCACAGCCATTAGCGCCAACAAGGCCTACTTTATGTTCTGGGAATAACGTAGCTGATGCATTTTTTAATAAGGCTTTACCGCCACGAAGTAGTTCTATTTCTGAGATTTGGATCATGAATGCGTTACTTTGCTATGCCCTTGTTAAGTTGGCGCTATCATAACATAGAACTTAATGCTCTTATCAAGCGTATCAACAAGTGAAGTTATACGATAAAATAGCAGTAGTTCAAACCACAGGAAAAATGTTGTGAGACAAAAGAAGCGATTTATTGCTGGTGCATCGTGCCCTGACTGCAAAGCCATGGATACTATGATGCTATACAGAGAACATGATGTTGAAAAAGTAGAGTGTGTTGAGTGTGGCCATAAAATGGCGCAACCAGATAACGCTGTTCAGGCGTCTACTCGCCAATTTGAACAAGTAATTGGTGTATTTAAACCGGGCGACTAACCCGGTTTTTTATTGCCTAATTTTTACCGGTTTTAGTAATGCGGTGGAGGCGGCTCAGGTGCTTCAGACATCATAGACGATGATGACTGCGACTCTTTAATTTTTTCTGCTAGCAGCTCAGTTTGGCGTTTCATTTTTGCTAACAGTTGCTGGTGCACTTTTATTTCATCATTTAAGACTTCAATTGTTTCGTCTTGAAAAGCCACTTTGGCTTCAAGTTCCATTAAGCGATGTTCAATTGTGTTCATTATTCTCTCGTATAATAAATCGCTCTGCGATACCGCTGGAGCTTTCGGTTAACAACGACTTACCGTTATCTGTAAATGTCACATCTAGCACCACCGCCGATTTAGGCTTGCTGCCTTCGCGCGGGGTAACCTGCCAAGTTTGAATTTTTTCACCGCTTGGTATTTGCCATAAATCTACGCGCTTATTTGGCGAGCCAGTTGCAAGCAAAGTGCCTTGTTCGTTAAAACGCACAGCAGTAAAAATTTTCTGACGCGCAATATACTTCAGTTTACTCACAAGATCACCTGTAGTCAGCTTCCATACATTTGCTTGTGCCATACTATCGGCCGTAAACGCATAGCGACCTTGTGGATCGAGCGTTACTTGGGTAACACGCGTTGGGTGATTAAAACGATGAATTACTTGCCCTGTACGTGTATCCCAAAAGTAAGCAACATAATCGTTAGAGCCACTCAAAGCAAAGCGTCCGTTAGGTGATAGGTCAACAGTGTTAACTTTATCTTGATGACCTAAAAACTCAATACGACGCCCAGTTTCTAGGTTTACAAATACGACAACGCCGTCGCTACGGCCGTATAAAACACTACGGCCTTGATTGCTAATAGCAATATCGCGAATACTGGCTTTTTGTATTTTGTAATAACCTTTATTTTTGCCTGTGGTTATATCCCACACAGCAAATGTGGTTTTTTCGGCGGTAACTGCCACGCTGTTATCAAAAGCAATGGCAACAGCGTACACTAGGCTGTCTTGTGACTGCTGCTGAAACCATTGGTATTTTAGCACTTGCTGTTGATTATCCCACAGGGCGACCCCATGGTTGATAGAGGAGATCAAACTGTATTTACCATCGTTTGAAACTGTTGATGAAAACGCACCTTGTGCAGCATGTTCGTAACTTGCTACAGAGTGTTGTTGATTATCGGTACAGGCGATGGCTAAAAAACAGCTAAATACGATTAAAAAAGTACGAAATATCGACATATTACAGGTATTTCCCCTTAACTCTTAGTGACTGAGAGGTTAGACTAGGACGCGTTAAATGCCTAGGTTGTTTGTCTAATCACTGGATATGTTTTTAGTTTAGCTAACAATATGGAATTTAGTCATTAAACAAGCAGCCTATCATGTGGGCCGTTAATCTTTCACTAGTAATAATACATTAAAATGACAACTGCAAAGTATGTCGGAGATTTAAAATGAAAAAGACGATTAGATTGTCATTGATTGCAGCGTCAGTTTTAGCGCTTACAGCTTGTAATCAAGAAGCAAAAAAAGAACAAGCTGAAGTTAAATTAGACACTGTAGAACAGCAACAAGCATACGGTATTGGTGCATCTGTAGGTAACTTTTTAAATAAAGACCTAGCAGACAAATCAGAAATTGGTATTGAACTAGACCAAGCACTTTTAATTCGTGGTTTTGAAGATGCGCTTGCTGGTAATGCAAAAATTGACGAAGAAAAAATTCGCGAAGTATTAACTGCACTAGATACATCAGTACGTACTAAGCAAGAAGAAAAAGCTAAAGTAGAGTCTGAAAAAAGTAAAGAAGCAGGCGCTAAATACCTAGCTGACAACGCTAAAAAAGAAGGCGTTACAGTAACTGAGTCGGGTCTACAGTACGAAGTACTTAGCGAAGGCGATGGCGAAAAGCCAGTGGCAACTGATGTAGTTAAAGTACACTACAAAGGGACTTTATTAGACGGTACTGAGTTTGATAGCTCATATGCGCGTAACGAACCGACAACTTTCCCTCTTAACCGCGTAATTGCGGGTTGGACTGAAGGTTTACAACTTATGTCAGTGGGTTCTAAGTACAAGTTCACTATTCCTTCAGAACTTGCTTACGGTGACCGTGACTTAGGTAAGATTCCAGCTAATTCAACACTTGTATTTGAAGTTGAATTACTTGAAATTCAAAATGAAGAAGCACCAGCACAATAATAAGCTTATTGTGTAAATGCAAAAAGGGACCTTAGGTCCCTTTTTTAATATGCGTAAGTAACGTATTAATTCGTGTGATTAGAAAACAAGTTATCAATAAGCTCATCTTCAAGTGCAAAACGAGCTTCTAATGCCTCACCAATAACAGATAAGTCATTATCAAAATCTTTCAATAAGTCTTCTTTACCTACTTCTGCGTACTTATCATTAAAATCTAACGCCACATCGGTTGTGCTAGAAATACGCGGGTAAATAGAGTTTGCAAGCTCTTGGCTTTGTAAGCCCTTTTTTTCGCATGCTTTTGCTATATCGTCATATACTTCAAAATGGCCTGCAGATAGGTAATCCATTAAAAGCTGGCAAAATGATTCAATTAGTTTTGGCTCTGGCAATGCTTGATCTTGCTTTTCGTATGGCGTAAAGCCTGCAATTTTGCAGTAAAGTACAATAAGTTCTTGGCGTTCGTTTAGCCATTTATCAATTACTGTGTGGCTACCACCCCATTTCTGTTGAGCTTTTTCTACACGCGTCAGCATAACTGTTCTCCTAGCTGGGTTGGTTTTTAATTTAAAATATAATAAGTTTATGTACATCAAGATATATTTAATTTGCGCGTATATCAACAAGTAAAGTTGAGCTACTTTGAGGGTTGTACCTTTTTATATAAACCGAGGCGAGGGATTTTATTTTAGGCAAGAAAAAACCACCAGTTACGGTGGTCTAATTTCTTTCAGTGACTTGTTATA
>NZ_JACJEA010000055.1:0-13551 GCF_014163835.1 Pseudoalteromonas sp. SR43-5 | reverse complement strand
GGCTCGAACGTCTTGTTAAAAACATTGGATGTTTGTCATTCAATATTCGTAACCAACAGAAGCATATTCCACTTAATATAATAGTCAGTTACTTTTAAATTAAGTGGCTTGGTCGAACTATAAGTTTGTCAACAGGACATTTTTTGCTACGCTCCGTTTCGCGGTGGCTTCGCCACTTTACCGCAAAACTCCACTACACAAAAAATGCCTGTTACAAAGGCGTTAAGGCCCAATAAGTCAGGAATCGAGATGGAAGAAAATAAAGTATTCAAAAACATATGGAGATTCAACGCCATCGTCATTATGTTGGTTGGCGTACTGGGCGTTGCACTAGCTTTATTTGCTTGCATTATGATCTATAAAGATATGACGCGTGACCGCAGTGTAAGAAATATAGTCAATATAGAAGAATCTCCCGAAGAGAAAGAGGAGTGGCAGCTTGGCAGCATTACAACCATTGATGGGTCTGACTTTCTAATGATGCCGCTTCATTCGGAGCAAAGCTATTCCAGAGGCTCATATAGTAAATCCGCATCATCGACAAGGAACTACCTATTTATTAATGTGGTAAGCAACCAAAAGCATTGGTTGTTTGGAAAAAATGACTATCTCATTACACAAACAAATCAGCTTCCAAATACAAGATTTGACGAGCAGTCTAAACATGCGAAAGCAATTCTTTACCATGTGGTTAAGTCCGATACAAATAATGATAAAGCACTAACTTCTTCTGATTTATTTACTGTTGCAATATCAAAACCGAACGGCAAAGAATATGTTGAGTTACTGAAAGATATCGATTTTGTTAATGGGTACAAAACCATTAACGAAAACACTGTGATATTAATATTTCAAAGAGATAATATCGGTTATTCGACAAGTATTGATTTAAATAGCTTATCAATTTCAGGTGAAGAGAAACTCCCTAGCGTTCAGCCTTAACAAAACAATCAACCGGACTCCGCTAAGCGTGGTTCGCTTTGCTCACAATACCACGCTTAGCTCCGCTCGGTTATTGTGGCGTTATGTGACTCAGGATATTCATGGATAGAAACATTAAAAAAGCGCTTAGATGGGATTCTGGTTACAGAGCTAAACCAATAAAACCAGACAAAGCTTCCTTTTCAAGCGGCAAGTATTCTATGGCGTATGCGTGCCTCGACTGCAAAACCTCTTTTCAACGCAGCTTTCCTGGTGCTCCATGCGATTATCCATTGCATGGCCAGTGTGTTTCTTGCGGTGGTGTTACTTATAATTTAGGCCGGCACTTCAAAGCTCCCAAAAAGTCAGATATCGCGCAATGGAAAAAGGTAGCTTACCTCATTCAGCATGGTTTCTATTTTCAAAAAATTAGGCCTATTAAATACAGCTATTGCAGTGTTTCATACCCTTCAACGTTGGCAGACGCAAAAGTGTTTGTTAAAAAGTACAAAAAGTATGCTCTTATTTAGGGTAAAGTCACATAACAAAAAAATTAAGTTCGCCCGCTGCGCGGGCTGGGACGCAAACACGTGGGCTGACTCGCTTCGCTCGGATTTTAGCCCACATGTCTGCGCCCCTTATTTAAAAGTTATAAGCACAGGGAATTCATGCGCAATATTCTCATTTTGTTGTCCTTTTTAAGTTTCTTTAGTTTAGCTAACGTAACTTCTACAAATATCAAATTAACTCCTGAAAAAGCATTTTGTTTAGGTTTTACTTTAGATCGTCCCGGTAATGAATACGTTGGGTTAAATTACCCTGATGTTATTAACCAAAAATGGGTGCCTGTATCAACTATGGTTGAATATAGTTTCAATCAAAATCCCATTTTCATAACGAGAACTGATTTTGATAAAACTAATCAGCAAGAGCAGATGGTAATTCTTGGCTTTCACGAAACTATACATTCAGGTGGTGATGCTGCAATATCAATTACCTATCAATGCCTTGATAAATGCGGAACAAATTATTTAAAAAAATATACTGTTCCGTCTATCGTTAATTATATTCAAGCTAAGGTGCAACAGTGCTTATAACAAGCCAATCAAGCGGGACTAAAAACAGTTTGCTCGGTTTCGCTTCGCTACACATTTTAGCAAACAATTTTTAGCCCCTTATTGGGGCGTTAGTGTTGCAATCAAACTACGGAGTGTAAAATGGAATTAGGTGCATTTTCAGTAAGTTTATCGGTTAGTAACATCGAAGAGTCGAAAGCTTTTTATCAAAAATTGGGTTTCGAGATAGTTGGTGGAGACCAATCTCAAAACTGGTTAATACTTCGAAATGGCGATCACACAATAGGATTATTTCAGGGGATGTTTGAAGGTAATATCATGACTTTCAATCCTGGCTGGAGTAGCAAATGTAAGCCATTAGAATCTTATACTGATGTTAGAGAACTTTTAAAAGAGTTTGAAGCTCAAGGTGTCGATATAATACAAGAATCTATTTCGGGTGAAAGTGGTCCTTCGAGTTTCTCTATTAAAGATCCTGATGGCAATTCAATCCTGATAGACCAGCATGTGTAAACAACACTAACAAGCACTTCAAACGGAACAAAAACAGTTGGTTAGGTTCCGCTTCGCTACACATTATAACCAACTGTTTTTGTCCGCTTAAGTGGGCGTTAGGCAACCTAGGAGTTAAAGTGAAACATTTTATCGTTTTTGTTGTAGTAGCTTTATTGAGTCATTCGCTTATTGCTGGTGAGTATGCTCAAGAAGCAAATGAGAATCCATTCTTAAATGGAGAGCTAAATTCCAAATACGAGGGTGAAGTAACAGCTTTGGCCGGTGACGTAGTAGAAATACAGCCAACGGAGCAGAATTTTCCCGTATACAAACTTAATTTAAGTATTGTGGGTGTAAAGCCAATCTGGGTAACAAGTATCGCTCCAAAGCCGGAAGGTGGTATTAGTGTAGGAGATAAAATGATTTTTAAGGGCTTTATCTCCACGACCTTAGCTACAGATCCGAGTGGAAAATTAGGAAAAATCACTGGTAGTAAAACTTTGTTAATGGCAATTCAATCGGAGCGCGCCAAGTAAATGCCTAACAAAAGTAGGCAAGCGACAAATATTGCGTCGCTCCGTTTGTGTAAGGGCTTCGCCCATTTTACACAAACTCCACAACACAATATTTGCGCCTGCTACTGGCGTTAGGCATCATATTTAGGAATTCGAAATTGTTTATATTTACTGTAATTATTTTTATTGGATCTTTAGGTTGGGTATACTTTGAGCCTGGTTGGGAGCCTTCATTGTTTTCAATAGCTAGCTTTGCAGCAGTGGTATCATCCGAAAACCATGTGAAAAGATGGATTAAAAATAAGATCAATGATTTTCGTGCAAAGAAAATTACTATTGAAAATGGACTTATCTCTGACTCAGACGAAGACATATTAAAAATTATCAGACCATTATGTTTGGGTGAAAATGTATTGTTTACGTGTACTAATGTAGACGCATTCAAATTTAAAAAAGATTCAATGACTCAATTTGATAGCGATGAAATCCGATTCTATAAAAAATCGAAGTCTGATAGTTTACTAGCCAAATCTAAATTAGTTGAATCTGCAGTTGTTATTATATCTGAGCTGTATAAAAGCCATTTAATTAATATGGAAATATCTGATCTTCCAAAAGTGATTAGAAACTTTGTTAAAATCACTTACCCTAACTCCAATGGGAAACCTAGTTTTTTTATTAATGGTAAAACAACTTCCTTTGATATTTATTCAAACTCTATTGATGGAAAAACATTCTCATTTATTGCGGATTTCCCTGATAATATTGTTGAAAAAATTCTCACCAAACTGAACCTTAAGAATACAAGTGAACTTGCTATTCCTTATCACTATTCAGCTTTGGAATTACCAGAAGACGCATTCAATGAATATGTGTTGCCCGCTCAGATTCATTCAGCCCTGAAGGTATATAAAGAATATAAAGACAATGATAGTTTTTGGGTTGCATACAATTGGGCTTTTGGTCCGCACTAAAATGCCTAACAAGCTAATAAATAAGGACAAAAAACAGTTTGCTGTTTTCGTCCCTCAACATTTTAGCAAACAATTTTTTGCCTGTTAATAGGGCGTTAGGCATCTAACCCAAATTAGGATGACACCCATCCTAATTGTTTCAAAAAAATTAACAGCAAACAGTGTGATGAGTGTATTGTTATAAATAATGAATCACGTAAAAACTGAGCTATGTAGACAAAGTGAAAGTAAAAATAGACAGCCCAATCGGGCTACGATAGCGGTTTATTAAAGAATAGCAAACGACTCGGCTGTATCGAACCGGCTTTCCTTTAAATAAAAAGCGGAACATTACAGTGAATAAAAGCATGAATAAATTGACCTTACGGGGTCAAGCGAAAGTAAATGCGCAATGGCAACTGTATTGCCTTGTTCATAATATAGAAAAGCTGCAAAACACGATGCATTAAGAAGGGTAAGCCCTCTTACTCTAAATAAAAGCCACTCAAACACCCGAAATCCCTTCCAAAACGCCAATTAAAACAATATCAAACACTTCTATATTCTGCGTAAAAATACAGTAATCAATTGAACCAAAATAGGAACTCAGCTATGGTTTGTTTATCAATAAAAAACAAATTTAAAAGCGAGTTAATCTACAGGCTCGTTATGTAACCAAGGAAGAATCGTGAAATTCTGGAGAAACTCGTCCACAGAACATTATCCAATGTGGAAAGCATTCTTAATGTACATCTGGGTAATACCTGGAGTTCCGATAGGAACCTTTTTAGGTGTTTATTTCTTAGAGGCTCGTAATAGGAGCGATGATGAATTATTACTTAGCTTGCTTAACTATCGTTTAGATTTTACTTTGATTATTTTATTTGGTGTTGGTTTTATCCTTTGGGTTTGGTCTATTAGAGCCTTAAGTAAGCCTGTTTTTCAAATTCATCAAAATAGGTTGTACTTTTACGGTTATGGCTTTTTTAAAGATGACATTGCACTTGATTCACTTCAAGAAATACGCTCCTATAATCTTGGTCCGCTGGGTCACCTAATAGACTTTAAATCTAAAGTCGGTATTACCTTTAGATCTTTTGCTTTTCTATCAAACATTAATAAAAGTAAATTAGAAAAGTTTTTTGAGGAAAGTGGTATAAAGGTTACATAACAAACCATTCAAGCAGGACATTGCTCCTCACCCGTTTTAGTGGACACCTCCTCATCACTTTGAAGAGGCTAAAATGCCTAAATATACTCAACCTAGGAAGACATGGTTTTATCCAGTTAATTTTAAAATCAAAGTGTTGTGGCATAGTGATTTTGGCCACTATTTACATACAAACTTGTATAAAACCAAGTGGAGCTTTCTTATGCCTTAGTTTTATTAAAAACGTCCACTAATGTTAAACTACAAAAAACTTAATTACTTAATATAGCTATGGCATTTTACATTCCTTTATTACAACCTCACTTTAAGCACATTGAAATTGGCGATACGCTTACATCACTTTGGAGTGGATGTGGCAGTATTGTGCAGTGCCAGCTTGATGATAAAGCCTGCGTTATTAAAGCGATTAAAATACCCAGTTATATAAACCATCCTAAAATTAAACAAAGCGAATTTGCGCTTAAAAGAAAGCAGCACTCATATAGTGTTGAATACACATTTTATAAGCTTTATAGCCCGCATTTACCAGTACATGCGCAAAGTATTGAATGTATAGGTGCAATTAATAAAGATGATGAATATGCGCTGGTGTTTAAGGATTTCACCAAACATGGGTTTACTCAAGCAGGGCCACAACATGTTAAAGCTATATTAAGGTGGCTTGCACACTTTCATGCGTTTAACTTAAGTAAACCCGCTGAAGGGTTATGGCAGCAAGGCAACTACTGGCATTTAAGCACGCGCCCAGATGAGTTTCATAAACTAAAAGATAACCTTGATAAAAAGTCCGATATTAAAAATGTTGCACATAAAATAGATGAGCAACTACAAAGTTGTGCGTACAAAACGCTGATTCATGGCGATGCAAAACTTGCTAACTTTGCAGCAAATGAGCACGATAAAATACTCGGTTATGATTTTCAGTATATAGGTGCAGGTTCTGGGATAATTGATGTAATGTATTTTATGACCAGTTGCTTAAGTGATGCACAATTACACGAGTGCGCTGATGAGTACCTTGTGTATTATTTTGATAATTTAAAGGCTGCTATTACAGCTTATCACCCTTGGGCAACAGCAAGTAAAATAGCTGACGATTGGCTCGCTTTATGGCCTGCTGCATGGGCTGACTTTTATCGATTTTTAGCTGGGTGGAGCCCCGAGCATCAAAAAATAAATAGTTATATGCAACAGCAAGTAAACAGCTGGTTAGCGGGTAACATTTAATAAACAGGTTTTGCTAATCTCTTGCATAAATATCAAGCAAAACAATACATTTTGGCACGATGTATGAAAATCTCTTTAAAACTACAGGTCAAATGACCTTTTTTAATATAAAATACTGCAAATTCTTGTATCAGTAGGTTTATATCATGGCAATTCACGTTATTTCTCACCCTCTTGTTCAACATAAACTAGGCTTAATGCGAGCGCATGGTATTAGTACTAAAAGCTTTCGTGAATTATGTTCTGAAGTTGGAACCTTATTAACCTACGAAGCAACTAAAAACCTACAGTTAGAAGATAACGAAATTACAGGCTGGGATGGCAATAAATTAAAAGTAGAGCATATTAAAGGTAAAAAAATTACCGTAGTGCCTATTTTACGCGCAGGTCTTGGCATGATGGACGGTGTTATGCAGTTATTACCAGCCGCTAAAGTAAGTGTGGTTGGTCTTGAACGTAACGAAGAAACGCTAGAGCCAGTACCATATTTTGAGAAGCTAGTAGGTAATATTGATGAGCGCTTAAGCTTAGTTATTGACCCTATGCTTGCAACAGGTGGCTCAATGATTGCCACAATCGATATGCTTAAAAAAGCAGGCTGTAAAGAAATCAAAGTAATTGTATTAGTAGCTGCACCAGAAGGTGTGGAAAAAACACTTACAGCACATCCCGACGTAGAAATATTTACAGCCTCTGTAGATAGCCACTTAAACGAAAAGGGCTATATTATCCCTGGTTTAGGCGATGCGGGCGACAAAATATTCGGTACTGTTTAGGAGTCTTGAAGTGCAAAATAATGACACCTTTTCAATAAAAACCATTTTAACAGGCGCGCAAATGCTGTTTGTAGCATTTGGTGCGCTGGTATTAGTGCCACTTTTAACGGGCTTGGATCCTAATGTTGCGCTTTTTACCGCTGGCATTGGTACTTTGCTGTTTCAGGTAGTGACTAAAGGCCAAGTGCCTATATTTTTAGCTTCATCGTTTGCTTTTATTGCACCCATTATTGCCGCTGTGCAAATGTGGGGCGTGCCAGCCACTATGGGCGGCTTAATGGTAGCGGGCTTTGCTTATATGCTTTTAAGTTTATTAGTAAAGTTTAAGGGCGTTGCAACGCTTCATAAAATTTTACCGCCTGTGGTTGTAGGCCCTGTAATTATGGTTATTGGTTTAGCGCTTGCACCTGTTGCTGTAAATATGGCGATGGGTAAAAGTGGCGACGGAAGTATTCAAATTATTGATTACAACAGTGCTATTTATATTTCGTTGTTCTCGTTAGTGGTTACGCTTATTTTTGCAGTGTGGGGAAAAGGCGTATTTAAGCTTATACCTATTCTGGCAGGGGTTGTTGCGGGTTATTGTTTATCGCTTGGTATGGGCGTTGTGCAATTTGATGCAGTAACTAACGCACAGTGGTTTGCTGTACCAAACTTCACATGGCCTGAGTTTAAATGGCAGGCTATTTTGTTTATGGTGCCTGTAGCAATAGCACCTGCAATTGAGCATATTGGTGACATGATGGCTATTAGCCAAGTAACCAATAAAGACTTTTTGAAAAAACCTGGGCTTCACCGTACTTTATTTGGTGATGGCCTTGCGACGTCTGCAGCATCATTATTTGGCGGCCCGCCTAACACTACTTACTCAGAGGTAACGGGAGCAGTTATGCTTACCAAAAACTTCAATCCTAAAGTAATGATGTGGACAGCCATTATCGCCATTATTTTAGCCTTTGTTGCTAAAATGGGATCTGGCTTACAGACTATACCTGTACCTGTAATGGGCGGCATTATGATTCTACTTTTTGGCTCTATTGCTGTAGTGGGTTTAAATACATTAGTTAAGTCGGGCGATGATTTAACAGCACCACGTAACTTAAGTATTGTTGCACTTATTTTGGTGTGCGGTATTGGCGGTATGCATATAGGTGGTAGCCAATTTAGTTTAGAGGGCGTAAGTTTATGCGCTATTTTAGGCATTGTACTCAACCTTGTATTACCTAAGGCGCAGCCTCAAGAGAGTTAATAGTGCACGTAAGTTAAAAACATTGCACCAAAATAGCGCATTTTCAATGCGCTATTTTTTTAACCTATTAATAAATATACAAAAATAATAATGGTCTAGTATCTGCATTTAATTTCCAGAACGCATCGTATGCAAAGGAGTTACTATGTCAGAGGCCAATATTGTGGATATAACCCCGTTTTTAGCAAAACACCAACTGCCTTTAAAGTATCAATATTTGAGTGAGCAATATTTTGTTCCACTTGCGCATGACATCCTCGAATCTAAAAAAACAAATACTCCTATTTTTGTTGCCATAAATGGATGCCAGGGCTCAGGAAAAACAACACTCGCAGATTTTTTAGTTACGTGGTTTTCTAAAAACACACCACTTAACAGTGTAGCATTGTCAATTGATGACTTTTATTTAGCAAAACAAGCACGTACTGAGCTTGCCAAAGACGTACATCCTCTTTTTACTACTCGCGGAGTACCGGGTACTCACGACGTAGCGTTAATGAATAGCACAATAACTAATTTACTGGCAGGAGAGGTAAACGTACCGCTTCCACGTTTTAATAAACACGAAGACGACTGCGTGCCAACAAGTGATTGGCTAACAAATGAAAAGCCAGTTGATATTGTTATTTTAGAAGGGTGGTGCGTGGGCAGTGAGCCACAACCGTTGTTTTCATTGAGTGAGCCGCTTAACGAGTTAGAGCAACAGTTTGATAAAGAAGGCGTTTGGCGCCGCTGTGTAAATAGCTGTTTGGCAAATGAATATAAAGCCGTTTTTAACCTAATTGATTATACCGTTATGCTAAAAGCACCGAGTTTTAGTGATGTTTTTACATGGCGACAAGAGCAAGAACAAAAGCTAATAGCCAAAAAAGGTGAAGGCTCAGGCACCATGACTAACGAGCAATTGGTGTATTTTATTTCTCATTTTGAGCGCATTACGCGTGAGAACTTAAACACACTGAGCGCTAAAGCAAATGCTTTAATTGAACTTGATAGCAACCGAGATATTAGTGGTATGCACCTAACAAGTGATGACACCCTTCAACCTATTATTTTTACAGATTTGGACGGTACATTACTCGATCACGCCGATTACAATACAAATAATATTAGTGAGTTATTACAGCAGCTGCAAAATGCGCATATTCCTGTGGTGTTTAATACCAGCAAAACTTTTTGCGAAGTTATAGAGCTTAAAAACGATTTAAATATTCAACAACCTTTTATTGTCGAAAACGGTGCAGCAGTATTTATTCCAGAAGACTATTTTGAATTAAAGCCAATTGGTTGTAAAAAAGTAGGCGCTTATTGGTGCTACGCAATGGCAAAGCCGTTATCGAGTTTATTAAATGATTTAAATACTTTAAAGGCGGATTATAAAGCGCATTACAAATTGTTTAGTGACTTATCGAGTGAGCAAATTTCAGAGCTTACCGGGCTAAACGATGCACAAGCAAGACGCGCACAAACTCGCGATTATTCAGACCCTCTTTATTGGTATGGCAATGACGAATTACTCACAGCCTTTGTAAACGATGTTGAAGCACTCGGCTACGATATAAAAATTGGCGGACGCTTCATTCATATTGCCAAAAATACCGATAAAAGCGCTGCACAGCAGTGGTTAGTTAAACAGTTTACCCATCATTTCAGAAAGCCTCTCACGGTTATAGCACTGGGTGATAGCGATAACGATAAGCAAATGTTAGAGCACGCAAATATCGCCATTATTATTGCCAATCCGGCGAGTAAAAAGCCGGTTAAATTGTCGCACAACAAAGCACGATACTCTCAATCGCCAGCACCGCTGGGCTGGATTGAAGAAATAACGTCGTTGCCGTGTATTAGCAGTATTTTAAGTATTTCTGAGGAGCAAACATCTCATGGCTGATTTTTACCAAAATGGCATTATTACAACATTACATAATATTGCCGACAGACCAATAGAAGACCTAGAAAAAGAGCTACTTACTTTTAGTAAGCAGCGCCCTATGGGGTTAATACTTCCTTCGCTATTTAGTGAACTTGAAGGCCCTGCGCTGCAAAATATAGTTAGTGAATTACGCGAAGTACCATATTTATCACAAATTACGATAGGCTTAGATAGAGCCGACGAAGCACAGTACCGTCATGCACTAGGCTTTTTTAAAGAGCTAAACCAAAACCATAAAGTATTATGGAACGACGGCCCACGCTTACAAGCACTAGATAAAGAATTACAAGAGCTAGGTGTTGCACCACGTGAGCTGGGTAAAGGGCGTAATGTGTGGTATTGCATGGGTTATAAATTAGCAACAGCAGAAGTAGAGTCTATCGCGCTGCATGATTGCGATATTTTAACCTACGACAGAAGCCTACTTGCTCGCTTAATTTACCCCGTTGCGCATCCGCGTTTTAACTATGAATTTTGTAAAGGGTTTTACCCGCGTACTGCTAATGGCAAAATTAATGGCCGTGTATCGCGCTTATTAGTAACGCCATTGCTTCGCTCATTTAAAACAATTTTAGGCAATACCGACTACCTTGAATATATGGACTCTTTTAGATACCCACTTGCAGGTGAGTTTTCGTTTAGACGCGATGTATTAAATGATATTCGTATCCCAAGTGATTGGGGCCTTGAAATAGGTGTACTGAGTGAAATGTATCGTAACTATTCGCATAACCGCTTGTGCCAAGTAGATATTGCCGATAATTACGATCATAAACACCAAGAACTTTCACTTGATGATCAAAGTGCAGGTTTGTCTAAAATGTCGATTGATATTACTAAGGCATTGTTTAGAAAGCTGGCGACTCAAGGTGTTACTTTTACCAGCGAAACAATTCGTTCATTAAAAGCGACTTATTACCGTATCGGTTTAGATTTTATAGAAACGTATCATAACGACGCGCTAATGAACGGGTTAACGCTTGATGTACACCAAGAAGAAAAAGCAGTAGAAATGTTTGCACAAAATATTATGGAAGCAGGGCAACACTTTTTAGAAAACCCAATGGAAGCGCCATTTGTGCCAAGTTGGAACCGTGTTGTATCAGCAATGCCAGACGTACTTGAGCGCTTAAAAGAAGCCGTAGAGCTAGATAACGAAGAATATAGTTAACCTGCGTGCAGGTTAATTAGCCTATAAGTCTAAACAATAAATATTAGGGGCGCATGTGAGCACAGTTAGCGAATTATTTTTACAACGAGTAGAGCAACATCTTCATATTATTTATGAGGGTGTTGAGCTGCCTTTATCGGTTACTGAGCTTGCTCAGCAACTCATTAAAATTATACTAGGTAGCAATGCACTGCGCGACCCGACACCCCATACAAACCGGTGGGATGAACAAGATATAGTATTGATTGCTTATGGCGACTCTATTATTAAACACGATGATAGTGAATTTGCCGTATCGAGCCCAATGGAGGCACCGCTTAAAACACTACACAGGTTTATAAAAGAGCAATGTGATATGCAGTTAAATGCGCTGCACATATTGCCATTTTACCCGTACAGCTCAGACGAAGGCTTTGCCGTAATGAACTACGTGCAAGTGAATGAGTCCTTGGGTGATTGGGGAGATATTCAAAATATCGCTAAAGATGTAAAGCTAATGGCGGATTTGGTTATTAACCATTGCTCAAGCAGAAGTGTATGGTTTGAGAACTTTTTAAATGATTTACACCCGGGTAAAGATTATTTCAAAACGGCGAGCTTAACGGATGATTTAAGCCAAGTTGTACGCCCGCGAACCTCATCGTTATTAAATACTGTAACAACGCCAAGCGGTGAAAAGCACGTATGGTGTACGTTTAGTCACGATCAGGTTGATTTTGACTTTGGCAATCCTGATGTACTTAAAGAGTTTGTGGGAATAATTAGGCATTATTTAGACAATGGCGTGCGTTTATTTAGACTCGATGCGGTCGCATTTTTGTGGAAACAGCTTAATACAAGTTGTATTAACTTGCCGCAAACACATGAAGCCGTAAGGCTAATACGAACACTTATTGAGCACGCAGAGCCGAGCGTAGTTATAATTACCGAAACCAATATTCCAAACCAAGAAAACTTATCTTATTTTGGTAATGCCAACGAAGCGCACAGTATTTATAACTTTGCACTGCCGCCTTTATTGCTTCATACATTACTTAGTGGCGATAGCACTGCAATTAAGCATTGGATGATGAGCATGCCACCTGCGCAAAATGGGACGGCATACTTTAATTTTATAGCCTCGCACGATGGAATAGGGCTCAGACCAATTGAAGGTTTATTACAACCCAGTGAAGTGGCGTCACTTGTAAGTACCACTATGCAATTTGGTGGTCGTGTATCTATGCGAACCAGTAACGATGGCACGCATACACCGTATGAGCTAAATATTGCTTTATTTGATGCTCTCCAAGGGACGCACAATGGCCCAGATAAGTTTGGCCTGGAGCGGTTTATGTGTGCTCACGCAATTATGTTTGCGCTTGAAGGTATCCCAGGGCTTTATATTCATAGTTTGTTGGGTACAACTAACGATTACGAACGCTTTGAAAATTCACAGCATAACCGTGCTATTAACCGCCATCGTTGGCAAGAGTCAAAGCTACTGTCGGCAATTGGTGAAAAGTACAGTCATCATCATAAAGTGTTTAACGGCATAAAAAGCTTATTGGCAGTACGCAAAAAGCAAAGTGCCTTCCACCCAAATGCTACACAGTTTACGCTGCATTTAGCAGGGGGATTATTTGGTTTTTGGCGACAAAGTATAGACAGACGCCAAAGCATATTTTGTGTTTATAACATTAGCGATAAACCACAAACACTCACATTGGCCGACTTAAACTTAATTAACACCCAAAAGTGGTTTGATTTGGTGGCAGATAAAACGATTGAAGAAAGCCAATTAACAATAGAGCTAGAACCATACCAAAGCGTGTGGCTGAGTAATATTAAATAAAATGTTTTAAAAAAGGCTCGCACTGCGAGCCTTTGTTTTAACTAGGGCGTGTTGATCTTTGTGGATTGAAATTCGTTCAATCTAGGGGCGATTAAATCGCGACGCGAGGTTTGTAACCTAGTGGGCTCGATAACTGCTCCTGCGTTATTCTACTGGCTTACATCCATGTAAGAATAAGTAAAAACCGAGCAAAGCTTCCGCGTCCTGCTCACGCCCCTTACCTACATCCA
>NZ_JACJEA010000054.1:0-17027 GCF_014163835.1 Pseudoalteromonas sp. SR43-5 | reverse complement strand
AGAAAATAGCTCAATAACAAGGCTAAAATTATGATACATAGTTGTTCTATATAAATAATTTTTAACGTAGTTAGTGAGTTATTTAATACGCTAGAATGATCATGTTTTTAATAAAATTGGTATTACTGTTTAATTTTACTTATTACTTTTGATGTTGAGCACCCATCTAAAAATTCAAGCACTTCAACTTTTCCGCCATGGCGAAGTACATGCTCAGCACCCGCGATTTGATCTACAGTGTAGTCGCCACCCTTAACTAAAATATCAGGGCTTATTTGCTCAATTAAGTTAGCGGGAGTGTCGTTTTCATCTAAGCTACCAAACGGAATAACCCAATCAACTGATGAAAGTGCGCTAAGTACCATCGCACGCTCATCTAGTGTGTTAATAGGACGTTCTGCCCCTTTTAAACGCGTAATTGATTCATCATTATTTAATCCAACAACGAGTCTATCGCCTCGTGCTTTAGCTTGCGCTAAATAACGTACATGCCCCGCATGTAAAATATCAAAACAGCCATTAGTGAATACAATGGTTTCGCCGTTTTGTTTTGCAAATTCAATATGCTGAAGTACATCATCAAATGGTGTTTGGTAATGCTCACCCGTAGTATGTAAATACTGACCAAGCTTGCGGCTTAGCTCCTCTGGCGAGACAGTTGCAGCCCCAAACTTACTCACAACGATACCTGCGGCTAAATTAGCAATTTCGACAGCATCTTTAGGTTCCATGCCAGCACCAAGCATAACCGCGAGTGTAGCTATAACCGTATCACCAGCCCCGGTTACATCGCTTACTTCAAGCTCTTGCGCTGCAAAATCAAACTTTTCATCTGCACTAATAAGCGACATACCTTGCTCAGAACGCGTAAGTAACATGGCTTTAATGCCATTTTTGCTTATTAAATCACGCGCACTTGCTGCTAAAGCCTCTTCTGAATCGGTTTGACCACCCGCTAACTTAAACTCATGTAAGTTAGGTGTAATGTAATCAGCACCTTCATATAAATGTAAATCTGGCGATTTAGGGTCGATTAAAACCGTTTTTCCGGCGCCCTTAGCAAGGCTTATCATCTCTTTAATTAAGCTTAAAGATCCTTTGCTGTAATCAGAGAACACTATAAAGTCGTATTCATCAAGTACAAGCTCTAAGCGGTTTAATAAAAGCTGGCTATGTTGCTCAGTAAACATTTCTTCTAAATCAAGTCGAACCAATTGTTGGTGGCGGCTAATAACACGCATTTTTGAAATAGTCGGTAAATCACATACACTGACTAATTGTGAGCTTATTTTTTCACCTTTTAGGATGGTCTCTAAAATCTGCCCGCTTTCGTCCTCACCAATTAAACCCAATAAGCCAACTTTTGCATCTAACCGCGCTATATTTTTTGCAACGTTAGCTGCACCGCCCGCTTTGTCTTCAAATTTACTTACTTTAACAACCGGTACTGGCGCTTCTGGCGAAATGCGACCTGTATCACCATACCAATAGCGGTCTAGCATTACATCGCCAACAACTAATATTCGTGCCGCTGATAAGTTTTTTAATAACGATAAATCCATTACTGCTGCTCCGCAACAACCATATCCATGGCTTCACATAACCAGTGACCTATAAACATGTGAGCTTCTTGAATACGTGCTGTTTCGTCATTTTTTATAATAATAGGTAACTTAGCAATATCTTTTACTTTACCGCCATCACGCCCAGTTAATGCCACTGTAAAAGCGCCTAGTTTATTTGCAGCCTCTAATGCTAAATTAATATTGTTACTAGTACCTGATGTGGTTAAACCAATAACTAAATCTTCTGGCTTGCATAGCGCTTGAACTTGGCGTTCAAACACCGTATCAAAGTGATAATCGTTGCTGTGCGCTGTTAAAATTGAGGTATCAGTGGTCAATGCCATTGAGGCAAGCGGACCTCGTTCTAATTTATAACGCACTACAAATTCTGCAGCTAAATGCTGTGCATCTGCTGCACTACCACCGTTACCAAACCAAACAATCTTGCCACCAGCTTGTAATGCACTATGGCATGCTTCTAACAATTGCATAGATTCTTGATGATAAGCCTCCATCGTTTCAAATAATGCCTGATGACGGTTTAATGTTTCAACGTAGCTAGTTGCCACTGAATCGATAATTGACATGAAAAAATTCCTCTTGGAACTGAAATGGCAGGAAAAATTAAATTCATTATTCCATAATTTTATTTAATTGTGTGTATTTTATCGGGTTATAACTGAACCCAGACCATATTTTATAACGAGTCTGTTTAGAAAACAGCTATTTCACGGTAAACTAACGCCACTTCCCTTTAAGAAAGATCAGTATGGCACGCATTTTTTACTCATTCGCATTAATTATTATTAGCCCACTGATTGTATTTTATCTCTATATTTTACGAGGTAAAAAAAACCAAGGCTATCGTGCACACTTTAAAGAGCGCTTTGGGTTTGTCGGTAAGTCTTTATTTACGGTTAAAACTAAACCTTTAGTTTTTCATTGTGCTTCTGTTGGTGAGGTACTTGCCGCAACGCCGCTTGTTAAAGCTCTTCAAAAAACGCATCCAAACTTAAATATACTTATAACCTGTAATACTCCAACAGGCAGAGAGCAAATACTTAGCCAGTTTAAAAATACTGTAGCGTGTAGCTATTTACCAATCGATTTTCCGTTTGCGACGGCTCGATTTTTAAAGCGTATAAAGCCACAAGCATTATGTATTTTAGAAACCGAGCTATGGCCAAATTTAATGGCGATAAGCCACAAAAAAAATATACCGGTACTTGTTATCAATGCAAGACTCTCAGAGAAATCGCAGCAGGGCTATCAAAAGGCCGCTAAATTAACGCATATTATTATGCGCTCAATTACGGTACTTGCGAGTCATAACAAGGCTGATGCGGAGCGTTTTATCGAGCTTGGTCTTGAGACTTCAAAAAGCCATGTAACAGGTTCAATAAAATTTGATATAACACCAAGTGAAGATCAACTAGCTAAAGTACTCAACCTTAAACAGCTTTATAGTAGTAATGAACGCTTTGTATGGGTGGCAGGCTCAACACATCCTGTTGAGCATGAGCTGGTACTTTTAGCCCATCAAGAATTACTAAAAAAGCAACCGAACGCATTACTTATAATTGCCCCGCGCCATCCAGAGCAATTTGACAAAGTGGCAGAGCTTTTAACGCAAAACCCACTTAGCTTTAGCCGTCGTAGCCAAAATAACTATAATAATGAGCAAATACTCCTTGCTGATACGCTTGGTGAATTACAGTGTTTATATGGCGCTGCAAATGTGAGCTTTATTGGTGGCAGCTTAATTCGCAGAGGTGGGCATAACCCACTGGAATCAGCAGCGTTTTCGGTAGGTGTAATAACAGGTCCACACACATACAATTTTGACCATGTTTATCCAGAGCTAATAAAGCTCAAAGGTGCTGTAGTGGTTGATAGTAACGACGAACTAGCTAAGCAGCTTATAACGTTTAGCCAAAACACAAAAGCGTGCCAAACCTTAGGTATTAAAGCTGCGCAATGCGTAACTAGAAACCAAGGTGCTATACAAAAAACACTTAACATTATTAATCAATATTTAGAGCCAAAACCGTGACCAACATAGCTATAAGCCAAACCCGTGAATGGGTGTCATCTGTTATTGTTAAATATAACTTTTGCCCATTTGCACGTAAAGAAGTGGAAAATAACTGTATTCATTACATAGTAAGCTCTGCAACGAGCATGGATGATGCTGTAATGGATATGCTTGAGCAATGTGTTGAGCTTGACCGTGAACCAGAGCGCGAAACAACCCTTATCATGTTTGACAATGGCTTTAGTGACTTTGAAGACTTTTTAGACTTGGTCGATTTAGCTAATGCACTTTTAGTCGCGCAAGGCTTTGAAGGTAAGTATCAAATCGCTAATTTTCATCCTGATTACGTATTTGCTGACAGTGATGAAACCGATGCCGCAAACTACACAAATAGAGCGCCCTTTCCTACATTGCATTTAATCCGCGAAGCAAGTATGAGCGAAGCACTTGATAGTTATAACGAGCCTGAATCTATTCCTGAGCATAATATAAATCTAGCAAGGCGTAAGGGGATTGATTTTTGGCAGCAGTTACTTGAAGGCTGTAAAAAACCGAGCGCTTAAATGCTCGGTTTTATTTTGGTTTGTGCAGAACAAGACAATAACAAACGCTTATTTTTTAACCCAGTTACCATTTACTTCAACGTAATGACCACTTTGGGTTTTTTCAATTGTTTTAGCAGCAGCAAGTGCTTCTACTTGTGAAAGCGACAAGTTATTCTTTTTAGCGAGCTTTAAGTACTGCGCTTTACGCTTTGCATTTATGTCATCAACAACGGCTTTTGCCTCTGCGTTTTGTACAACAAGTCCTAAATAACCAGAGCTATCTTCACCTACTAGACCTTGGTTTTTAGCGTCATCAAGGCTAATAGCCCAAGCAGAGAAAGACATACATACTGCACTAACTAACGTAATAATATTTAATTTTTTCTTCGTATTCATGTTCTAGCTCCTCAAAATAACTCACTGTCGTCACTAAATAAATTGTCGAGTTCTTTATCTACTTTTACGCGAATTTCGTGATCGACCTTCACATTTAAATTAATAGTAATGGGCTCTTTAGCAGACACCTCAACACGATGCGTGCAAGCACTGAGTGCACTAATAGCACTCAGCGCGAGCAGTACTTTTATCAATAACGACTGTCTCATTATTAGTTTCCTTTTTGTGAGTATTGTTGCTCAACTTTTTGTGTAATTTCGTCACTTAAACGCAGTGCGCGTAAAAGTGTAAATACGTTTTCTTCGTGGTTATAATTAAAGTTAACCTGCTGCTGCTCTGCTTTGTTATAGCCTTGCAAATTAACCCCTAGTTTTAACCAACCATCATTTTTTAGTGCCACACTGCTATTAAGTTTTTGAATATCTAAATTAGTTAATAGCCCTAACACAGGTTGTAACTCTTGCTGTTGCTGCATTACTGAATCAAAAGCGGCATTATTGGTAATTTTTAAATTACCTGTTCCTTGGCTAAATAAGCTACCGTCAATTATTTCAATTTTTCCACTATCAAAGTGAACCGGTAAAGACCCCGCCAAGCGTCCCGTTAATACAATGCCCGACTTATCGTCGAGTGTAACAAGTTTGCTTGCATCAATATTTTCAAACTTAACATTAGCAACTTGGTTTGGCTTCCCTACTGTGTAGCTATCTAATGAAAACTCACCACCAAACACACTTCCTTTTACATCATTTATAAGCGCGGTATTGTTATTAACTTGCCATTGACCTTTAATAGTTTTAACTACGGCACCGGCTCTAAATTCATTTAAATTAAAGGTAGTTGGTTTTACATTAAGCTTACCTGAATTATATTCCCCGCTAAATGTACTGCTTAAATCACTCGCAAGGTAATCGTTATACAATGCACTTGTATGACTAATCCCTATATTGAACAGTGCATTTTGTAAGTTTATATCGCCACTAATATAGCCATTAAATTCGCCCTCTGTTAACTGTGCAAGTGGCTCAAATTGACTAATAAACGCATTTAACGACAGCGCACTTTGTTCAGGAATAACCACTTCAAATGGATGAGCTTGCGACGACATATGATGATTTATCACTAACTCAACATTATTTATAAATGCGTGATGCGTAGCTTTTAGTGCACGGCTTTGCAAGCCCGTAGACTCTACTTTTATATTATTAAGTTTTATGTCGGGGCTATTAACAGCCTTTATATTCGTTTTTGCTGTTAGATCAGCAAATAACTCACCTACGCCTAAATTAGCATTTGCTGTTAATGTGTTACTTATATCTGTGACTTTAAATTCTTTATATTCTGCGCTTTTTAATTGCTGCGTTAACGTTACTTCTGTGTTTAACTGTTTATCCATTTTTGCAGTTAAATCACCTTGGTATTGCACTGCACTTATATCAAACGCATCTACACTATTAAGCGTTAATTTAGCATTTATAAGCCCAATGGGTTTTAAGTCTATAAACTCACTTATATTAAAGTGACCACTAAGGCGAAGCCCATTCGCTGTTGCAGGTGCAAACTCAGGTAAATTTTCAAGCACAACGGCGTAATCGCCTATAATTGCAGCGCCAGATAACTGAGCATTAACGTTAATATTATTTATATCGGGTGTATTTATTTGAGCTGACAAAGTTGACTGTAAGTCTTCAAATGGAGATGTAATATTTAGTGTTGTATCTGTTATTAAAATATCAAATTGCTTATCGCCCACGCTTACCAAATTAATTGCAGGTACCCTCAACCCACTAGCCTCTAAGCTAATTGATTGAGGGAGTTTAAGTTGCCAATTTAAAGGAACTTGTTTGCTAATAAAGCCTGCATATTCACTTGGTGGAATTAACTCAGTACAGCTTGGTGTTAAATTAATTTTGTTATTAAGCAAATCGGTATTAAACATTAACGCTTGGCTATTTAAATTAAAACGCGTCGCCAATTTACCAGTGGTTAATACGTTAACTTTGCACTGCTCATACGTGTGAGCAAACTGGGAGCTAATATCGCCATTTAACTCAAGTTCTATACCATCAAAGCTAAATGCTTGCTGAGTATTAAAGTTAAAATCTGCTATTAATGTATTTTTAGTGTTTATAACGTGCTTTAAAAAAGTGTCATTAATTTCAAACTGACCCCTTACTTTATTAGCAGTCAAAATTGCACTTGCGTTTATATCACCTGAGACATTAAATTTATTTAATTCGGGTTCTAATATGCTTATTTTAAGTGGCTTATTGAGCTCATCACTTTTTACTACAAGCTGTTTAATATTGATTAATGGGCGATTTAAGGGAAGTGCTAAATCGAGATTTTTAGCAAGCTGATTAGCATTATCACTTTTAGGGAGTGGATAAACTGTTAGCACTGCATTTTCAATATCTACACGCTTTGTATTTGCAGTAATACCAGTAAGTTGTAATTGTTGATTTTGATAATTTACACACACTTTATCAGCATGAATATTTAGTTCAGACGTAATTGAAAAATCAAGGCAGTTTAATGTGACACCCGCTTTTTCGAGCTCAGGCGCTATAGCCCACTGTAATAAAGGCAAGCGAAATACATAACCAAGCAGTAAGGTACTTAGTAATAAAACGCCAACAATTAAACCAACTCGCTTAAACATACTATCCTTAAATGCTTTGTGCTTTTAGCTATACTAATACCAACCTGCATAAATCTTTGATCAATTTAACGAATTAAATTGCACTATAACGTCGTTAAAAGTTTTTTATTTAGAACAACTAGATATAAAAACTTTTGCCTAGTTCTAGCGTAATTTTTTTAACGTTAAATAGACCCCATATATAAGCAGATTGGTATAATCAAAAAAGGCTGCACAATGCAGCCTTTTTTATTTTACAGTAAGATTATGAATCTAACTTGTATAAACGTAAATATAATTAACCTACGTTTTTACGTGCATTACGGAACATACGCATCCACGGGCTATCCTCGAGCCACTCATCTGGGTGCCAAGAGTTGGCAACGCTTCTGAATACACGTTCTGGATGCGGCATCATTACAGTGGCACGACCATCAGTTGACGTAATACCGGTAATACCTTCTGGAGAACCATTAGGATTCGCTGGGTACTGCGTTGTAGGGTTACCGTAGTTATCTACAAATTTAACCGCTACAGTGCCGCTATCAAGCGCCGCTTTAGTGGCTGCATCGTTTGCAAACTCAGCATGACCTTCACCATGAGAAACCGCTATAGGCATACGCGAGCCAGCCATTCCGTTAAAGAACACAGACGGATTCTCTTGTATTTCTACTAAACTAAAGCGTGCTTCAAAACGTTCTGATTTATTAGTTACAAAGCGCGGCCAATGTTCAGTACCAGGGATCAACTCTTTTAACGTTGATAACATTTGGCAACCGTTACATACACCTAAGCTAAAGGTATCTTCACGGTGGAAGAAGTTTTGGAACTGATCGCGTGCCATGTCGTTAAACAAAATAGACTTAGCCCAACCTTCACCCGCACCAAGTACGTCACCGTATGAGAAACCACCACAGGCCACTAAACCTTTAAATTGCTCTAGTGTTAAACGACCTTCTAAAATGTCGCTCATGTGTACATCAACGGCTGCAAAACCTGCGCGATTAAACGCTGCCGCCATTTCTAAATGAGAGTTAACACCCTGCTCACGTAAAATAGCCATTTGCGGTTTAGCACCGGTTGCAATGTATGGTGCAGCTATATCTTCATTTAAATCAAAGTTAAGTTTTACGTTTAAGCCTGGATCTTTTGCATCAAATTTAGCATCAAACTCTTGCTTAGCACACTCAGGGTTATCACGGCGCGCTTGCATTTGATACGTTGTTTCAGCCCAAATAGTACGAAGCTCAGTACGCGTATGATTAAGTACGGTATTTTCGCCACGGTTAAACATAATCGTATCGTCACTGTTAAGCGTGCCAATATTGTGACTAATGGCTGCTATACCATGTTGTTCAAACACCGCATTTACTGCATCTAAATCAGCATTTGCAACTTGAATTACCGCACCTAGCTCTTCGTTATAAAGCGCTTCAATGTCTGAACCTGTTAAAGCTGCTAAATCAACAGTTACACCGGTATGACCCGTAAACGCCATTTCAGCTACTGTGGTAAATAAACCACCATCTGAGCGGTCATGATAAGCAAGTAACTTACTATCAGCCACAAGTGCTTGCATTGCGTTATAGAAGCCTTTTAATAACTCAGGGTTATCAACATCAGGGGTTACATCACCTAATTGCTTATAAACTTGTGCAAGGCTTGATGCGCCCATGCGGTTTTTACCCGCACCTAAATCAACTAATATAAGCGATGTATCGCCTTTATCTGTGCGCAGTTGTGGAGTTACTGTTTTACGTACGTCGTCAACACGACCAAATGCAGTTATAACCAATGAAAGCGGCGACGTTACTGATTTCTCTTGTGAGTCACCTTCATCTTTCCATGTCGTTTTCATCGACATAGAATCTTTACCTACAGGAATAGTTAAACCAAGCGCAGGACAAAGCTCTTCGCCTACGGCTTTAACAGCTTCATATAAACCAGCATCTTCACCTGGGTGACCCGCTGCTGCCATCCAGTTTGCCGATAACTTAATGTTTTCAAGGCTACCAATATTTGCACAAGCAATATTAGTTAACGACTCTGCCACAGCTAAACGAGCAGATGCACCGTAATTAAGTAATGCAGCCGGAGTACGCTCACCGAGTGACATAGCTTCACCGTGGTAAGTATCATACGTTGCCGCAGTTACAGCACAGTTAGCAACAGGTACTTGCCAAGGACCAACCATTTGGTCGCGCGCTACTAAACCCGTAACTGAGCGATCGCCGATTGTTATTAAGAATGTTTTTTCTGCAATGGTTGGTAAACGCATTAATCGCTGCGCTGCATCTGCTGCATTTATTGATGTGATATCAAGCGCTTTGCCAACAACTTGCTTTGACGTTACATCGCGGTGCATTTTAGGTGCTTTACCTAATAATACGTCCAGCGGCAAATCAACAGGGTTATTTTCAAAGTGGCTGTCTGACACAGTTAAGTGAGGTTCAGCTGTTGCTTCACCAATAACAGCGTACTGGGCACGTTCGCGCTTACAAATTGCTTCAAAGCGGTCAAAGTCCTCTACGCCAACAGCGAGTACATAACGCTCTTGTGATTCATTACACCAAATTTCGTGTGGTGCCATGCCTGGCTCATCGTTAGGGATGCTACGTAATTGGAACTTACCACCACGTCCGCCATCATTAACAAGCTCAGGAAACGCGTTAGATAAACCGCCGGCACCTACATCATGAATAAACGCGATTGGGTTTTCATCGCCTAGCTGCCAACATTTATCGATAACTTCTTGGCAACGACGTTCCATTTCTGGGTTTTCGCGCTGTACTGAAGCAAAGTCTAAATCTTCGTTTGACTGACCTGAGGCCATACTTGATGCAGCACCACCGCCTAAACCAATGTTCATTGCAGGCCCGCCTAGCGCAATTAATTTAGCGCCTACAGGAATATCACCTTTTTGAACATGATCAGAGCGAATATTACCTAAACCACCGGCAAGCATAATTGGTTTATGGTAACCACGTACTTCTTCACCATTATGGCTTGTTACTTTTTCTTCGTAAGTACGGAAGTAGCCTAATAAGTTAGGACGACCAAACTCATTATTAAATGCAGCGCCACCTAGTGGACCTTCTGTCATTATATCAAGTGCGTTTACAATACGACCCGGCTTACCAAAATCGCTTTCCCACGGTTGCTCATAACCTGGAATACGTAAATTTGATACAGTAAAGCCAACTAACCCTGCTTTTGGCTTAGAGCCACGACCAGTTGCGCCTTCATCGCGAATCTCACCACCAGAACCTGTAGCAGCACCTGAGAATGGCGCAATAGCTGTTGGGTGGTTATGAGTTTCAACTTTCATTAGTATTTCAATGTCTTCTTGATGATACGCATATTCACCTTGCGCATTTGGGAAGAAGCGACCCGCTTTTGAGCCTTTCATTACTGCCGCGTTATCTTTATACGCCGACAATACATTTTCAGGATTTAGCTCAAACGTATTTTTAATCATTTTAAACAGCGATTTTGGCTGCTCTTTACCATCGATTGTCCAGTCAGCATTAAATATTTTATGGCGACAATGCTCTGAGTTCGCTTGTGCAAACATAAACAATTCGATGTCGTTAGGGTTACGTCCTAACTTTGTAAAATTTTCTACTAAGTAGTCTATTTCGTCATCAGCAAGCGCAAAGCCTTGCTCAACATTGGCTGTTGCTAGTGCTTCGCGTCCACCACCTAAAATATCGACAGACGACATTTGGCGTGGGGCATCACTGCGAAACAGCTGAGCCGCATCTTCAAGTTCATTGTGTGTGGCTTCAGTCATGCGGTCGTGCAATAACGCAGTTACTTGTGCAAGTTGTTCTGCGTTTAAATCACCTTCAACATAATAAGCAATACCGCGTTCAACACGGTGAACCTGCTTTAAACCACAGTTGTGGGCGATTTCGGTAGCTTTAGATGCCCAAGGTGAAATGGTACCTGGGCGAGGTGTAACAAGTACAAGTTTGCCAGCTGGGGTATGCTCAGCAATAGTTGGACCGTAAGTTAATAGTTTTTCAAGCTTGGTTTGCTCAGAGCTACTCAACGGCGATGTTAAATCGGCAAAGTGAGCATACTCGGCGTATACGTTAGTGACTGGAAGTTGCGATTGTTGGCAACGCGCTAAAATTTTATTAACTCTGAACTCTGAAAGTGCTGGTGCACCACGAAGGATCAACATAGGTAATTTCATCCGGGGTTAGGGATTGAACGATATTTTAGGCACGCATTATAGTCCAATTAGCATTCAGATTTAACTCAAAATTACGCTTTTCATAAAATTAACTTTTTAGCTTTATTTATAGCCTCTTTTGGTTAATAAAATAAAAGGTAAAGTGACGCGATGGCTTAGTTTTGCTATAACGGTGGCTGGCGAGCTTAAGGGGCACTCAATGTTCAAAGAAAAACTAATAATAATCATTACTTTAGTTATGCTGTTATGTGCATGTGATATGCAAGAGCAGCCAACTCAACTCGCCCAAATAAAAGAACAAAACAAAATACGTGTGGGTACACTTGCAAGTGCTAGTAATTATTATCAAGCCGTTCAAGGTGAACAAGGCTTTGAATATGAGCTATCTCAAGCATTTGCTGAATATCTAGGTGTAGAGCTTGAAATAGTGCCATTTTTTAACTTATCCGATATGTTTGAACGCCTTGAAAGCGGTGATTTAGATTTAATTGCCTCAGGACTTACCTATAATAAAACCCGTGCAGAGCAATACCGTTATGGACCAACTTACAGAACAATCAGCCAAAAATTAGTTTATAAGCAAGGACGTGTTCGTCCTCGAGAGTTTGCCGACTTAGATGGCAACTTTACTGTTATCGCTAAAAGTAGTCATTCGCTTACTCTGCAAAAAATGAAAAAAAACAATCCAGATCTTACTTGGATAGAAAGCGAAGAGTTTGATGAAGAAGAACTACTTCAAGCAGTTATTGATGGCGAGATTGATTACACACTCGCTGATACACATACGCTATCGTTATTTCGCCGTTATCATCCAAATTTAAGTATCGGTTTTTCTGTTAGTCATAACGACCCGATTGCATGGATACTTAATAAATCAAAAGATGATTCTTTATATTCCTTATTAGTGCCATTTTTTGGCGATATAAAACAGAGTAATCAGCTCTACGTACTTGAAGAAAAATACTTTGGCCACGTACGCCAATTTAACTATGTAAATACCCTTGCTTATATCGAAGCTATCAAAGAAACCTTACCAACATACCAACCATGGTTTGAACAATATGCTGGTAGCCTTGATTGGCGTTTATTAGCGGCACTTAGCTATCAAGAATCTATGTGGAATCCTCGTGCTAAATCGCCAACAGGCGTTCGCGGTATTATGATGCTAACCCGCAGTACAGCAAAACAAGTAGGTGTTACCAACCGCTTAGAGCCAGAGCAAAATATTCGCGGTGGTGGTAAGTATTTAAGTAAACTGATTAAGCGTATACCTGATAGAATTCCTCAACCTGATAGAACATGGCTTGCACTAGCGGCTTACAATGTAGGTTGGGGGCACGTTAACGACGCGCGTATAATTACCGAGCAGCAAGGCGCAAGCCCTGATAAATGGGCTGATGTAAAAAAACGCTTACCGCTGTTAATTAAAAAGCGCTATTACCGTAAAACTCGCTATGGTTATGCGCGTGGCGATGTAGCGGTTAAATATGTTGATAATATTCGTCGCTATTACGATGCACTTGTTTGGCTAGATGAGAATAATGCTATTGCTGTAGAGTCTGAGCCAGAACCAATCACAGAGCAGAGCACTGATACCGAGCCAAACTTAAATGAAGAAAGTGACGATAAAAGTAACAAAGATGAAGCGCAAACAGAAAAACAACAGCCTATAATTGAGCCCGAACTACCAAGTGAAAACAATAACTAAGATTTATATAGGTATCAGTTTTTTGAGCAAACCAGTAAGCAAAATTTAAGTAAATTAAATATCTGTTTACTTGTCATCAAATGATCACTAATGTGTATTACTTGTATATTATTATTTTATAAGATATACCCTGCGCCTTTCTCACTCTTGCATTAGGAGAAAACATGCTAAAACGTAGACGCACACAAAAATTAAAACGCAATGTGATTTATTCAACAGCCACACGTCGTCGTGTTATGCTAAGAAAACTGCACAAAAAAATCATCTGGCGCCGCCGAATGTTTGCTATGCAGCAAATGGCTGAAACAGAAATAGAGCCAATCGCTAGTTAACTCTAGCTAGGTTTATTTATTTGTTCATCACGAGCAGCTTTCTTAGCTGCTTTAATTTGCGCTCTTCTACGCTTAAAAAAATTCGAAATAGTATCACCGCATTGCTGTGCCAAAACACCACCGCACACCTCAACTTGATGATTTAACCTCGGCTCTTGTAATAAGTTCATAATTGAACCTGCAGACCCTGTTTTAGCATCGAGGGCACCAAATACTAAACGCTTTATTCTGCTATGCACCAACAGTCCTGCACACATAGAGCAAGGCTCTAACGTTACATATAGTGTGCAATCAATTAAGCGGTAATTATTAAGTACTTTTCCAGCTTCTCGCACTGCAATCATTTCCGCATGGGCTGATGGGTCGTTATCCGTTATTGAGCGGTTGTACCCCACTGAAATTAGCTGGTTATCTTTTACTACAATTGCTCCAACCGGAATTTCATCAAGCAACTCTGCTTGCTTTGCATACAAAAGCGCTTGCTCCATCCAGTAGGAATCATTAAATGGCTCGTTCATTCTTTCTACTTAAATAACTTTTTATGCTGTAATTATACCTAGTTAGCACTCTAAAGTGCGTCATTCATTACTTTATTGCAAAAATAAAACGATATTTACCTGTTTGTAATGGCTCACTAGTGTGGATTTACGCTATAATCTCACGCTTTTTTTATTTAGCTCACAACACGGGTAGCAAATGAAATTTCCTGGACGCCGCAGGCATAAACATTATTTTCCAGTGGAAGCCAAAGATCCACTTACTAATCAACTTAACGCAACAGAGCGATTACAACGTAGTTATATTACGGGTATCGATCAGATCGTTGTTGATATAGAGGCAAAAGTTGATCAAGCTTTCCTTGACGAATTTCAACTACGTAGAGGTATGTCACAAGTTATTGATAGCGACATAACGAACGCCTTATACGATCGTTTAAAATTAAACGATATGGTTGATTTTGAGTTTGCCGGTGGGACCATTGGTAACACTATGCACAACTACTCTGTACTTGCAGATGATCGCTCAGTTTTATTAGGCGTAATGAGCGAAAATATAAAAATAGGTAGCTATGCTTACCGCTTTTTATGTAATACCTCAAGCCGTGTAGATTTAAACTATCTCCAACCAGTAGATGGGCCTATAGGTCGTTGTTTTACATTAATTGATGAAACCGGTGAGCGTACTTTTGCGATAAGTGCGGGCCTAATGAATCACTTACGTCCTGAATCTATCGATAAAAACCTTATTGAAAATTCATCAGCATTAGTGATCAGTGCCTACCTCATGCGTACGCAAGGTAGTGAAACGATGACTGAAGCGACTATGCAAGCGGTAAAATACGCTAATGATGCAGGTGTGCCAGTTGTTCTTACACTCGGAACTAAATTCTTAATTGAACAAGACCCGACCTGGTGGGCAAACTTTGTTGAAAAGCATGTTGATATTCTTGCTATGAACGAAGAAGAAGGGTTAGCTATTACAGGTTTTGAAGACCCTCTTCTAGCTGCCGATAAAGCACTTGATTGGGTAGATTTGGTAATTTGCACCGCTGGCGAAAAAGGCTTATTTATGGCCGGCTACGTAGACGAAAGCTTAAAGCGTGAAACCGAATATCCGTTATTACCAGGCGCCATACCTGATTTTAATCGATACGAATTTTCACGTGCTATGCGTAAAACCGAGTGTGATGAGCCTATCAGAGCATATAGCCATACAGCCCCATTTATGGGTGGACCTGATTCAATCAAAAACACCAATGGTGCAGGCGATTGTGCTTTAGCGGCTGTGCTACATGACTTATCAGCAAATGTTTATCATAAACTTAATGTGGCAAACTCTGCTAAGCATCAGCAACAAGCTATTACTTACTCGTCACTATCGCAAATTAGTAAATATGCTAACCGAGCTAGTTATGAAGTGTTAGTTCAGCACTCTCCTCGTTTATCTCGCGGTTTACCAGAACGCGAAGACTGCTTAGAACAGGTTTATTGGGAACAATAATAACGGTGGGAGCAATCATTGCTCCCTATCAACTACCTAAAAAATAGAAATATCGAGCTTTTTAGATAGCAGTTCCAACGCTGCAATTCCTGCAACCGAATTACCAAACGAATTAAGTCCCGGAGAATAAACAGCTACCGTAAACTTATTTGGTAACACGGCTAAAATAGTCCCTGACACTCCCGATTTACCTGGCATACCTACTCTGTAACCAAAATCCCCCGCAGCATCGTATAAGCCACTGGTAAATAATAGCGAATTAAGCTGCTTATTTTGACGGCTACTTAAAACACGATCGCCCGATCGATTATCAACACCTTTATTTGCTAAAAAATTATAAGCTTTGGCTAATTCAATACAGTTGAGCTCAATAGAACAAAAGTTAAAGTAAGACCATAAAACATCATCGACTTCATTTTCAAAATTACCAAACGACTTCATTAAATGTGCCATAGCCGCATTACGATGCCTAAATTCATACTCAGAATTAGCGACTTTTTTATCAATCACTATCCCTCTATTGCCAGCTAACAACCTAAAGGTCTCGAGCATAGAGTGCATTGGTGCAGATAAGCGGCTGTATAACGCATCACACGTTACAATTGCGCCTGCATTTATGAAAGGGTTACGAGGAATCCCTTTTTCAAACTCAAGCTGTGTAAGCGAATTAAAGGCAGTACCTGAAGGCTCCTTTCCAACTCGATGCCAAAGTTCATCACCATAACGTTGCAGTGCCATAGTAAGTGTCATAACTTTTGAAACAGACTGAATGGTAAAACGTTGAGAGCAATCCCCCGCACATACAGTCTTACCATCAGTTGTATAAATAGCGATAGAAAATTGCTCAGGATCGACCTCTGCAAGGGCTGGTATATAATCAGCTACTTTTCCTTGTGATAATAAAGGGCGTACTTCATGTGCTATTTCATCAAGCACCTTTTGGTAATCAGCTGTAGGCAAACTAGACCTCTATATCATCATTCATAAAAATTGGATTTTAGCACGCGCGAATAAACGCAACTAGTTTTGTTGTTGAATTTAATGGGGGATGTTTTTCTTAATTTAAAAAAGCAAAAAACGTCACATTACTGTAACGGGTTTCTCTTAATTAAATCTTGGTAATATCGTAGTGCCACAGCGGTGGAGAGGCACATAGCAAATGCTACACTATCTTTGTGTCGGGGCGTCCTTCTGCGGGGCTCGCTTTAGAACTACTTTATTTCGCCACTGAGTTCGGCATGGACTATTTACAAAATTCCAAAAAGCAAAAAACCCGTCACATTACTGTAACGGGTTTCTCTTAATTAAATCCTGGTAATGTCCTACTTTCACATAGCAAATGCTACACTATCATCGGCGCTGTTTCGTTTCACTACTGAGTTCGGCATGGGATCAGGTGGGTCCAAAACGCTATTGTCACCAAGAAAATTCTTTTCAATTTTCTTATTTTAATTATTAAGGTTAAAGTCCTTCGACTGAATTTGAAGCCTGGTAATGTCCTACTTTCACATAGCAAATGCTACACTATCATCGGCGCTGTTTCGTTTCACTACTGAGTTCGGCATGGAGTCAGGTGGGTCCAAAACGCTATTGTCACCAAGCA
>NZ_JACJEA010000053.1:0-17468 GCF_014163835.1 Pseudoalteromonas sp. SR43-5 | reverse complement strand
AACTACTAAAATTAGCTAGTCAGCTAAGAACTCTTTAAATACGGTTTCAAACTTGTGTAACTTAGGCGCTATTAAAATACTACAGTAACCCTGCTGTGGGTTTTCGTTATAGTAATCTTGATGATAATGCTCTGCTGGATAATACGTAGTGGCAGGGCTGACTTCTGTCACAATTGGCTCAGCGACATGGCTTTGCAGTTGAGCTATCATTTCGTTGGTTTGCTTAAGTTGAGCTTCATCGTGATAGTAAACCACACTTCTATATTGTGTGCCTATATCGTTACCTTGGCGATTCAATTGTGTTGCATCATGCAGTGTGAAAAACATTGCTAAGAGTGTTTCAAAGCTAACTACAGTCGCGTCAAATTCAATTTTAACAACCTCAGCGTGACCGGTTGTGCCTGAGCATACAGAATCATATGTTGGGTTATTTGTTTCACCGCCGGTGTAGCCAGAGCTTACGGTTAGTACGCCATTTACACGTCTAAATGCAGCATCTATACACCAAAAACAGCCGCCACCAAATGTTGCTACTTGCGTTGTTGAGCTCATAAGTATTCCTAAAATGTATATGGGGTTTAAAGGCGAGCATAAATTGTATGCGCCGCAACAACAAGGTTACGGCGCAATTAAGAGGCTAGATCTCTTCGAAAGGTTTTTCAGCGGCTTGTTTGTCTAATTTTTGCTGTAAAAATTCAGGTGATTGAGTGTTACGTGCAAGTGCATAATATGCAGCAGGTACAACAAAAAGAGTTAGTAGGGTCGATACAATAACCCCAGTAAACACGACTACACCTATCACCATACGGCTTTCAGCGCCCGGACCTGAAGCAAGTACTAAAGGTACCGAACTCATAACCGTAGTCAGCGAGGTCATAATAATAGGGCGCAAACGCTGAGTTGCTGCTTGCAAAATAGCTTCACTAAATTCAACGCCTTTATCGCGTAGTTGGTTAGTAAATTCTACAATCAAAATACCGTTTTTAGCACTTAGCCCTATGAGCATGACAATACCTATTTGGCTGTAAATATTTAAGGTAAGTCCTGTAGCCCAAAGTCCGAACATAGCGCCCATTAAACCAAGTGGTACGGTAAGCATGATGACCAACGGATGCATAAAGCTTTCAAACTGTGCTGCCAGTACTAAAAAGGTAACAGTGAGTGCAAGTATAAATACGTAGGTCATCGCTGATGCGCCTTCGTAATAAAGCTGCGACTCGCCTTTGTAATCTACGGCGCCATCTATATCGTTTTCTTGCGCGGCTACTTCGTTTAAAAAGTTAAGCGCTTGCTCAAGCGTATAACCGTCGGCTAAGTTGGCGCTTAATGTAATTGCGCGCATACGGTTGTATCGGTTTAAGCGCGATGCGGTTGCTTCTTCTTTTAAGCTGATAAGGCTATCAAGTGGGACTAGTTCACCGCTTCGTGATTTAAGATATATATTTGAAATGTCAGTAGGGTTAGTAAAGTCTTCTTTAGTCCCTTTTAAAATTACATCGTATTCTTCACCACGGTCAATAAAGGTTGTAACACGGCGCTGGCCAAGCATTGTTTCAAGTGTACGGCCTACATCAGATACAGAAACGCCTAAATCAGCGGCCTTGTTTTTATCTATGCTGACTAAAAACTGCGGGAAGGTTTCTTTATAATCATGATCGATTCTTACTAAACCTGGGTTTTGTTCAGCACGCTTAATTATACGGTCACGCCAATCGGCAAGTTGTGCATAATCATTACCTTGCAATACAAACTCAATAGGGCGAGATGAACCACCACCGCCAATACCACGGCGCATAATGGCAAATGCACGAACATCGGTAACTTCTTGCATTTTACCGCTTATTTCGTCCATTACTTCCCATGTTGAGCGTTTGCGTTTATCCCAATCGGCCATACCAACAATAGCAACACCGCCGCTGCCACCCCAGCCAGGTACTCGAACAAGTACGCGACTTAGCTCACCTGCTTGCGAGTAAGGCATTAAGCGTTCTTCAATTTTAGCCATATTAGCGGCATTATTTTCATAACTTGCGCCCTCAGGGCCGCTCATCATAATAAAGAACGTGCCACGGTCTTCTTTTGGCGTTAGCTCAGAGGGGACTTGTAAAAACAACGAGTAACTAACAAAGCCCGCTAATAATAGGCTCACCATTAAACCCCATTTACGGGTTATGTTGGTGGAGAGTGAATTACGGTAACTTACTTCAATTTTAGTAAACTGGCGGTCCATCCATTGGCTAAATTTATTTGGTTTGTCTGATACTTTAAGTACTTTAGAACACAAGGCTGGTGCGAGAGTCAGCGCTGTAACACTTGAGAAAAATACGGCAGCACTTACCGCCATTGCAAACTCAGTAAATAATGCCCCTATACGGCCATCCATAAACACCAATGGCACAAACACCGATATTAGTACAAGCGTGGTTGCGACAATGGCAAAACCAACTTCACGCGCACCTCTATATGCAGCTAGTAATGGCGGCTCACCCAGTTCAATACGACGGTGAATGTTTTCAAGCATTACAATGGCATCATCTACTACTAAACCAATAGCCAGTACTAAGGCAAGTAAAGTTAGTAAGTTGATTGAGTAGCCCATTGCTAATAAAAACATAAAGCTACCAACAAGTGCGACCGGTACGGTAACCGCAGGAATAAGCGTTGCTCGTATATTGCCTAAAAACAAAAATATAACGAGTACGACTAAACCCATAGAGATGGCAAGTGTGCTGTAAACTTCACTAATTGATTCTTTAATAAATACAGACGAATCGTAGCTGTCTTGAATTGTGGTGCCTTCAGGTAGGTTACGTTTGATTTTTTCAAGTTCACTGCGTGCGTTATCTACTACGGTAAGCGTGTTTGCTTTAGCTTGTTTTACAATTCCTAGGCCAATCATGTTGCGCCCGTTACCACGAAATAAGCTTTCGTCATCGGCAGCTTCTAATTTTACGTCGGCAACTTCACCTAAACGCACTAAATAACCTTCTTCACCACGTTTAATAACAAGGTTTTTAAAATCGCGCTGATCTTTATAACTACGTGCGGTACGCACGGTAAAGTCGCGATCTATTGATTCTATTTCGCCGGCAGGTAATTCAACGTTTTCTGTACGCAGTGTATTTTCAATATCGCTCGAGGTAATGCCACGTGCAGCCATTGCTTGGCGGTTTAGCCAAATTTTCATGGCGTATTGGCGCTCACCACCAATACGCACGTTAGATACACCATCTACAACGGCTAAACGGTCAACGATAAAGCGCTGTGCGTAATCAGAGAGCTGTAACGAGTCCATTGTTTCGCTGTTTAATACAAACCATGCGATTGGGCTTTCATCACTATTTGACTTAGACACTTCTGGTGGGCGTACCTGATCGGGTAAACTATCAAGTGCACGTGCTACACGTTCGCGTACATCGTTAGATGCGGCATCTATATCGCGGTTAATATCAAACTCAATGGTAATGTTTGAACGCCCATTACGACTAGATGAGTTTATACTTTTAATGCCTTCAATACCGGAAATTCGATTTTCTATTATTTGCGTTATTTTTGTTTCTATAATTTCGGCAGAAGCACCTGTGTATTCAGTGCTGATATTTACTATTGGTGTTTCAATATCAGGGTACTCACGAAGTGGCAGCATAGTAAATGCAACCAGACCAAAAGTAAGAAGCAGTAAATTAATTACTATGGCAAAAACGGGGCGTTTAACGCTAGTATCAGTAATTTTCACGTATTACCCCTTTACGCTTACTTTACTACCAGAGCGAATTTTTATTAGCCCTTCAGTAACAATTTGCTCGCCATCATTTAAACCTTCATCGATAGCAACCCAGCCATTATTTCTGCCAGCAACATGCACTTCAACCTTATTGGCTACTCCGTCTTGAATTTGAAAAACAAAGTGTTTGTCTTGTAAAGGGATAACCGCTTTTTCTGGCACCATTAAAGCTTGGTTACTGCTTAGCTCAAGTGCTGTATTTAGTAACATACCAGGGCGAAGTAATCCTGATTTATTAGCAAAACTTGCAGTTACTTCAACACTGCGTGTTACCGAATCAATACGCGAGCTAATATGCGTTACCTTGCCGTTAAATGTCTGCCCTGGGTAGGCATCGTTTTGGGTAAGTACTTTCATACCTATGTTTAATTGTGCTAAATATTTTTCAGGTACTTTGAAGTCAACTTTAATAATACTAATATCATCAAGTGTGGTGATTATTGTTGTGTTGCTTACGTAGGCGCCAACTGATATTTCACGCTTACCTAACAGGCCTGAAAATGGCGCGGTAATAGTCATTTCATTTAACTTTGTTTTAGCGCTTTCTAGTTGAGCTTCAGTGGCATCAACACGAGATAATTGTTCTTCAAGTAATGACTTTGCCGTTGATTGCGAGCGTGAAAGTTCGGTAAGGCGATCTAACTGGCGTTTTTCCTCACGTAAGTTAATACCGAGTTCTTTAACTGCAAGTTGCTCTTGTTGGCTTTGTAACTGTACTAATTTTTGTCCTTTACTGACTAAGTCGCCATCTTTAAAATATATATCTGTGACATAATCGTTTTGCGCACTTTTTATATAAATAGCTTGGTTTGCACGTGCACTACCGATGGCCTCTATCATCACTGCGTTTTCCTCAGAGGTAACAGTATGAGCCGTTACTTGGGTAGACATTTGTGATGAATCGGCTTGTTCGCCGTGGCTAGCGGGTAAATATAAATAAACGCTAAATATTAGAAGTAACGTAATAATAAATGGAAAAAGTGCTTTACCTGATTGTCTTGAGTACATTGATTTCATACCTGAAAATGAATTGTAAGTATTGTACGAAATAAGACCGTGAAAAGACGGTTATGTATCTCATAAATTTGTGCGTTAAGCGTAAAAGTAAATAAGATTTATTCATTGTTCCTATTTTGTTGAGGAAAAAGCGGTAATGTATGAAATTTAAAACTAGCTGTAACTTATGTATAACAACAAGAAAGGTCATAATTTGGGGCATTATTATGTTTGTTTTTTATATGGTGTTTTACCAATATGGATAAATCTGACAATGTCATTAAGTTTCGGGCACAGGGCGCGCGAAACGCAATTGAGGCGATTGTTGTAGGTGCTATAGGCTTAGTCTTTATTATGTTATTTAATTTACTGAGGCCGGGTGAGATTAGCATACTTGAAATATTTTTAGTGAGCTTGTGCCTTGTGGCTATTTTTATTGGATTTTTAAAATCTCAAGAACCATACCATAGCCTTATATTAAGCGAATCTGAGCTCGTTTATTGCCACAAGTACGGAGCTTGGTGTATGCCTCATAGTAACTTTCATCACAGTGGAATACCCAAAGTAGAAGATGGCTTTGACTATTTAGAATTAAATGCGGTTGGCGTTAAGGTAAATGATATAGACGACTTTTTATCAAGCATAGCGCCTAGAATTGCAGGGAAATTATTAATAGAGCAGCGTAATTTATTTATGCAAGTCGTTCAAAAACATTGCAAAAATGGCAATTGCCCATCAGAATGGTTAATAGAAGATACACATTACACATCCCATAAAGGGATAAGCTATACTGGGCTTATAGCCATGTTTGCTAATAGAACTAAGCACCTTCAGCAGCTAACAGGTTACGATTTATTATTGCCTGCCAGCGTGTTAGATAGAGATATTTGGGCATTTAGTGCTAACTTAAATAAGTGGAAGCGCGAGCCTAGTCAGTTTATAGCGTCGCAGCTTAGTAATTAAGCTACGACTGTAGGAAAGAAAAATGAGTCAAGAGAGAGCCTTTTTAAAAAGTGGTCGAAACACCATAATACATAAAGATAAAAAGCATGATTTAGTGATTGTAAACTCTGAAATTCATCCTCGAATTAAAGTAACGCAACATGGTCTGGAGCCATTTAAAGAAGAATTACCTAAAAACCGCCGTGATGCAAAAGAGCGTTATTTAGAAATGGTTTATGTAAGTAGCGCTGATGTATTTGGCGAAGAAAAGCAGTTGCTGTTTATTCAAGCTCTAGACGGGCGTGAATACAAAATAGATTACAGTAAAATCGGTACGAAGTTGTTTGTACGTATTCATCAAGACACATATATGTAGTACTTTAATGGCATCTTTATTGCTAGTGATTACACTATAGTAATTATTTGACATAATAAGGTGCTGCGTATGAAAGCGTTTGCTTTAATCCCCCTCATTTCTTGTAGTTTACTGAGTGCGTGTGGAGGCGGTGGCGGTGATAGCGATAATACAGTTGTTGAAACGTCTGTTAATGCTGGAGCCGATTTACAAATTATCGAAAAATCTGAATTTACCATCACAGCACAAGGTTCCCCCGCTGATGGTACGTTTTCATGGCAACAAGTTAGTGGCCCAAGCATAGAAGGTTTCCCCCTTGAAGGCGCTGAGCAAACACTTACTGCACCTGACGTAAAAACTGATAGTGAAATAATATTAAGAGTGAGCTATCAAAGTACAGGTAGTAGCGCTGTTAGTGACGACATTTCTATTTCAGTGAGCTCTAATAACCAACTACCTCTTGCTGTTGTTACACAAACATCTCCTGAAACACTTCCCTCTGTATACAAAGATACAGTGACTTTGAGTGCCCTAGAGTCGAGCGATCCTGATGATAATGGCCAAATTGATAGTTATTTGTGGCAATTGCTATCGGGTCCTGATTTAGATATTGAGAGTTTTAATGAATCAACTCTTAGTTTTTCTCATCCATTACTTGAAAGTAACGTGAATTTATCTTGGCAGCTAACTGTCACTGATGATGAAGGTGGCGAGGCGAGCACTCAATATTCAATGACACTCAACAAAACAAATGAGTTAGTGGATGCAAATGCAGGCGCTGATCAAAATGTCGAAGAGTTTGAGCAAGTAACGCTTGATGCTACAAATAGCGAAACAGTTACCGATACCTATAAGTGTGAATGGCAACAACTTACCGGTAATAGCGAAACATTAAGCAATAGCGACCAATGTACAACGACATTTTTTGCCTCAGATGTTGATACTGAGTCTACATTGAGCTTTGAAGTCACGGTAACCGACTCAAAAGGACGCACAGATACAGACTCCTTATTTGTTGATGTATCACCCAAAGCACTTGGATTCATCAACGATAGTGGTGTTGGTGAGTGTTATAACAATACTCAACGTATTAATTGTGAGAGTGATGACTTTCCAGCGCAAGATGCAGAGCTTGGACGCGATAGCTATGCAAACCGCTTAGATAAAGTTGGCAAAGGTAATTTAGCGTTTGATTACACTAAACTTAATCAGTTTGCTGATGAAGTTGGTGATGATAGTAGTGACTTTACCTGTATACGCGATAATGTTACTGGGCTTGTATGGGAGGTGAAAAGTGTGGCATCTGGCACGGTACCAAATACTTCGCTACGTGATGGTAAAAATCATTACTTTTGGGATGTAGGGAATACGACTTTTACCGATACCAGTACAGCCAATTCAACGTGTCCGGACAATACAAGTTGTGGAGTACAAAGTTATATAAACGAAGTTAATGATTTAGATTTTTGTGGTGGTACTAACTGGCGATTACCTACTTATACAGAGCTTTTGGGCTTAATTGATTACGGTAAACAAGGGCAAAGCATATTAATTGATGAGGCATTTTTTCCTAATATGCCAAGTGAAAGTGCATTAAGCCATTTACGTTACTGGACCTCACAAACAGCAGCTGATGGTACCAGTTTATCTCAAGCGTATATCATTGATATGAGTGATGGTAACGACCTTGCTTATCCAAAAGAAAATACTGCTTATGTACGTTTAGTTAGAAGTCGTTAGGAGAAAATAATGAAATTTAAATTACTCTATGCACTAGCAACTATAAGTTTGAGCTTTAATATTGCAGCGGCGCAAACGTGCTACGACGGTGCAGATACCACAACACCGACAGATAGATTTACCATAAATGCAGATGGCACAGTGTCTGATAGTGAAACAGGCCTTATGTGGCAACGCTGTAGTTATGGGCAAACTTATAATACAGAGACACAACTTTGTGAAGGTTCAACACCTTCTCTTACTTGGCAAGAGGCACTACGCGGTGCTAAAAATGATACAACCGCAGATTACGATGATTGGCAAATGCCTAACATTAAAGAATTGGCGAGTATTTTAGAGCACAGTTGCACAGAGCCGAGTATTAATGAAGACGTATTTTTGGGCACTAAGCTTCAAAACTATTGGTCAAATACATCGGGTGTAAGCACAATGAGCTCAGCGTGGGTTTATCAATTTGATAGTGGGTTGAATAGCTTACATGCTAAAACCAGTAATGTGTATTTACGGTTAATGCGCTACGAAGAGTAAAATGCATACTAAGATTAGACAGACAAAAGTGCAGCCTTAAAACAGCTGCACTTTTTTTGTTTTACATAAATTTACGTTATTTCAATAATAAAGCGCTTACAACGTTGTCACTCAGCGCATTTTTTTGCCATTATAGGCCGTGATTTAATTACGAAGGAACATCACGGTGTATTTAAGCTATTTTGGCCTGAACGAAAAACCTTTTTCGATCTCGCCCAACCCTCATTACTTATTTTTAAGTGAACGACATAAAGAAGCCTTAGCACACCTTACCTATGGATTAGGTGAAGACGGTGGTTTTGTATTATTAACAGGTGAAGTAGGTACAGGTAAAACAACAATTACCCGCAGTATGTTAGAGCAGCTTCCTGAAAACACTCAAGTAGCGATGATCCATAATCCAGCGCTTTCAGAGCTGGAGTTATTAGCCAGTATTTGTGATGAGCTCAACATTAGTTACGATGTTCATAATGCGACGCTTAAAAGTCTTACCGATATTATAAAAAAGCATTTAGAGACTAATAATAAATCGGGCGGGCACACTATACTTATTATTGACGAAGCACAATTACTTGCCCCTAACGTGCTTGAGCAATTACGTTTGCTGACAAATATAGAAACCGATCATAAAAAATTATTACAAATAGTATTGGTTGGTCAACCAGAGCTGCAAGACCTTTTGAAGCGCAACGAATTAAGGCAACTAGCTCAGAGGATAACGGCTCGTTACCATTTATTACCACTTACGCAAGGCCAAACTGTCGCTTACATAAAGCATCGGTTACATATTGCAGGGTGTGATAAAGGAATCTTTTCTATGGATGCCATGCAAGCTGTTCATCAATTAACTGGCGGTGTGCCACGATTAATGAACTTGGTATGTGAGCGTGCTTTAGTTGGGACTTTTGCAAAGCAGCAGTTGATAGTTGATAGCGATATAATAAAAAAATCAGCCCATGAGTCATTACCCATGGATTTTGTAGCACCGGTTAACGAAGCTAACAAAGCAACGTCATTTGTACCCTATAGCCTTGCATTCGCTGCTTTATTTGCCGTAGGCATTGGGCTTTCATTTATTTTATAGTTAGGTAAGTTATGTCTTATTTATTAGATGCGCTAAAGCAGTCGCAGCAATCAGATATGAGTGCTGAACAGTACGACTTACAATCTGAGCAGTTAAAGCAACAGCAAGCACTTAAGCGTTATAGACGATTAGCATTAGTATTTGGTACAAGCTTAGCTGCTTTTATTGCGGTAGCGGGTGGCTTTACCGCCGGAAAGTGGTTTCAAAGTACGACTTTATTAAACGCAGCGGAACCCGCTGTAATTAAGGTGGTGGAAAGCGAAAAATCATCGCCTAACAAAGAAGTTAAAGAGGAAGGTGCTGAAACTGAATCTGAAAAACAGCAAGTAGCTAAGTTGGAGCCTGCTAAAGTAGCTCCAACAAATACTGCAAAGATTGAAGGGCAACTTGTACATGTGCAAACCCCCAATGGTGTACAGCAAATGTTATTAACCCCAAATGGTCAGTATATTCCTATGCCGTCGAGCCAGGTCACGAGCGCAGCAGGTTATAATCAGCAAAACATGCAACAAGTAATGCCTGTTCAAAATTATAATCAGCCAGCGTTTAACCCACAAAGTAATTACAATCCAAATAATGCACAAAACACTGCGGTATTTGGGCAAAATCAAAATACCGCATCGGCTCAACTTGATATGAGTAAATATAAAGTATTGGGTAAGCCAATTAATGGCAGCACCCAATCTCAACAGACGAGTGACCCTGAGCTTGATGCTGTGCCTACAACTCTTAAAAATGCATTTGCGCAAGCTATACAAGATGTCGAAAAAAACCAAGATTATGAAGTTACTCAAGCGTCAAAAACGTCATCACGTGTTGAGCCTGTTGAGTTATTACCTGATGGTTTGCAATCAATGTTACCTAGTATTAAATATCAAGCGCATATATATTCATCGAGTGCTGATAAACGTTGGATCAAGCTAAATGGCCGAGAATTACACGAAGGAGAAAGCATAGGAGCTCTAACAGTCACAGAAATTACACCTGAGCAAAGTGTGCTAGATTTTGATGGTTATGAGTTTAGCTTAAAAGCTTTGCAAGACTGGCCGCAGTAAGCGCTTAGTTATCATGTTGAGAGCTCGGTAGAATATTGAGCTCTCAATAGTGCTTAGGATAATATTGAATTTTTATAAAAGCGTTCTAAATCAATGTTATATTCTTTAGGTTTAATCGCTGACTCAAGAGTGTCTACAGTTTTTTTATTAGATAAATCAATATCTTTTACTTCGGTGTAGCGGCTATGCTTAGCGCTGTAAAATGTTTTAACGACAGGTTTTAGTGGTGCCCCCGGATTACTCTCGGTGACCAAACCGACTCTTTGGCTCGATAACCTTACAAGCGTTCCTACCGGATGGATGCCAATACATTGAATAAATTTATTAAGCAGCACAGGATCAAAGCTATCAGGGCACCCGTCTTTTAATATTTTAAACGCCTTTATTGGCTCCATGCCTGCTTTATAAACACGTTCTGCGGTAAGTGCATCATAAACATCTACAATTGACGCCATACGCACATACTGACTTATCTCGTCACCTTTTTTACCAAACGGGTAGCCTTTACCATCGAGTCTTTCGTGGTGCATACCTGCAATATCTACCGCGATTCCTGTTAAGCCAGAGTCTTCTAATATCTCTTTACTGAAAAGCGAATGCATTTTCATTATTTTAAATTCGTCGTCTGTAAAGCGGCCAGGTTTGTTTAGCACTTCATCAGGGATTTTTATTTTACCAATGTCGTGTAATAGTGCGCCGGTAGTCAGCTCAACAATAGTGTCTTTCTCTATATTTAAGTGTTTTGCAAAAATACCCATTAATATTGATACATTAATTGAGTGCTCAAGTAGGTAGGCATCTTTTTGGCGCATTTGGGTAAGGCAGGCTAGGGCATCTTGATTTCTAAAAACAGAATCCATAAAGCCACTTGCCAGTTCTCTAAACGGCCCTATATCTATATCACGGCCAGCTTTTATATCTTTAAATGCTTTTATTTGCAGTGTTTTTGCTTCGTCATAAAGCTTTTTTGCTTTTCCCATTTCTTGCTCAGCGCTGTTTATTTTTTGCCAGGGATTACGCTTTATTTTTGTTGTAGGTGTAGCGATAGGATCTTTTTCAGGGACTGAATCAATGAGGGTTTTATCTGGGTCAATTTCTACTTCTAAAATACCTGCTTTTATCAGGTTATTAATACCAGCTTGAGTTTTAACCCAGCCTTGGTTTTTAATTTTAATACTGCCAGTTTGTTTGGTAACGCTTTGCACAAACATACCTGGGACTAACTTAGTAATAGGAATGGTTTTCAATTTTACGGCTTCAGTTATTAATCTACTTTTAAACTAACAAACTTATACGTAACGACCAAATAAAAAAGGCACTTTACAGTGCCTTATTTTATTTTTTAGTAAAAAAGCATTAGCTTAATTATTCATCATCTTCAACAAGCGTCATTAGCGAGGTATTACCGCCTGATGCTGTTGTATCAATACTAATTGTTTTTTCAGTAATTAAGCGCTTGATTAATGTATCGTAATACTCAGAGCTAATTACCGGTAAAATTGCGCCTTTACGCTGTGCAAGCTGTTGGCTAAAGTAGCCTAAACGAGACGAGCGAGCAGCAACTACCGCACCAGCTAAATGAGGGTGAGCCAAGATAGCTTGTAACTGATTAGGTTTAGCTACTTGGAAAACACCTTCAGCAACACCTGTAGAGATAAATTTATCTTTAAAGGCAACAGCTTCATCGTAAAACAGCTCAGACGCTACAGTAATTACCGTATTACCTGCGGCAATAGCGGTAATGATAGACAATGCCCAGAAGTTAAATGATGTGCTCTTATCTGCATAACACACTACACAACCACGCGCTTCTAGATGAAGTGTATTAGATTCACCCGTTGGCCCTGGCAGGGTAGTAAATTTACGCATGTGCTTTTCAAGGCGGTTAAGCTGTGCACGAGCTTCTGATAATGTTAATGCTAAATCGTCTGCTAAATCGTCGATAATTTCTACCGTCGCGATTTTAGCAAGCAACTGACGCACAGCCGAAACACGGTCGTTTAGTGGTGTTGCACGCCAGATTTTTTCATCGCGCATTGAGTTAGCCATTAGCTTTTTAACTTGCTCATTTGCACCGCTGTAGTGGTGTAAATCAAGCTCATCTGGCGTCAGGTTTGTCATTTGCACGTTATCTGGTGATGCTTTTTCTTTTACTAAACGTTGAAGGTAGTTAGGGCCACCGGCTTTAGGGCCAGTACCTGATAAACCACGGCCACCAAATGGTTGCACACCAACAATAGCACCAATCATGTTTCGGTTAATGTAAACATTACCCGCACGTGACATTTTAGCAAGGTACTCACAGCGCTCTTCAATACGTGAATGTACACCCATTGTTAAGCCATAACCTGTGTTGTTAATTTGATCCATCACATCATCAAGTTCGCTCGATTTAAAGCGAACAATATGAACACATGGGCCAAATACTTCACGCTTAAGTACTGATAAATCTTTGATTTCGTATAAGCGAGGTGCAAAAAAGTATGCGCCATTTTGCGTGTTATCCGGAATTTTACACTCGTAATGAAGTATAGAATTACCTTTTAAGTACTCAACGTGCTCGTTTAAGTTTTTAAGTGCTTTTTCATCAATTACCGGACCAACATCAGTTGATAGTAACGATGGGTCGCCAATGTGTAGCTCAGCTAGGGCACCTTTAAGCATTTCGATAATGCCATCTGCTACGTCATCTTGAATGAATAAAACACGAAGAGCAGAACAACGTTGGCCAGCACTTTGAAAACCAGAACTGATCACATCGTCAACTACTTGCTCAGGAAGCGCCGTTGAGTCAACAATCATACAGTTTTGGCCACCTGTTTCTGCAATTAACGGTACTTGAATATCGTTACGTGCAGCAAGTGTTTGAGAAATTAATGTGCCTGTTTCAGTAGAGCCTGTAAACATAACCGCTTGAATGCGCTCATCAGGAACAATTGTTTTGCCTACTTCTGAACCACGAGCAATAACCGGTTGAACAACATGCTCAGGTAAACCAACAGACAACATTAGTTCAATAGCACGAAGGGCGATTAAACTTGTTTGCTCAGCAGGCTTTGCAATTACAGTGTTACCTGTAACAATCGCAGCGGCAACTTGGCCTAAGAATATTGCAAGCGGGAAGTTCCACGGGCTAATACATAAAATAACGCCACGGGCTTCAAAACGCTCATCTTGCGATAGCTCCTCAGCGCGCGCCGCGTAGTAACGGCAAAAATCAACCGCTTCACGTACTTCATCAATACCATCTTGCGCTACTTTACCTGCTTCTTTAATACAGATAGCAACAAGTTCGTCGTGATGACGCTCTAAGATATCAGCAACTCGACGCAGTAAGTTAGCTCGCTCTCTTACTGGTGTTTGTGACCATGACTCAAGTGCAGCTTCAGCGTTAGCCAGTAATACTTTCATCTCTTCGCCAGTTTGCAATTTAACGTGGCCAATGATTTCTTTGTGATTTGCTGGGTTTTTAACAGCTAATGAGCCTTCAGGTACTTGGCTTTGCTCAATTAAGTGCTCGTTAAACCATGTTTCAAGATTCTCTTTGAAAGGGGTAATAACGTTAATGTCGGTTAAATCCATGCCTTTAGAGTTAGCACGTTCTTCACCGTATAAATCAATTGGCATTTTGATTTGCGTATTGTACTTGTTACGCAAGCCTTGCAATGTTTCTACAGGGTCTGGTAGTAGTGATTCAACAGGTTTTGTTGTATCAACAATTGCGTTTACAAATGATGAGTTAGCACCATTTTCTAACAAACGACGAACGAGGTACGCAAGGAGGTCTTCGTGTTGACCAACTGGGGCATACACGCGGCATTGAATTTTTTCTTCGTTAACGATTTGGTCGAATAATGACTCACCCATACCGTGCAAACGTTGAAATTCGAAACCTGTGTTGTCGCCTTTGGCTACTTCTAAAATAGTTGCGGCAGTGTAAGCGTTATGTGTAGCAAATTGCGGATAAAGCACATCGCGCGCTTCAAGCATTTTAATAGCACACGCTTTGTAAGAAACGTCTGTTGTTGCTTTACGGGTAAATACTGGGTAGTGATCTAAACCATCTTGCTGTGTGGTTTTGATTTCAGTATCCCAGTATGCGCCTTTAACTAGACGTACCATCATTTTGCGACCAACGCGGGTTGCAAGGTCAGTAAGCCATTCAATTACAAAAATAGCACGTTTTTGATACGCTTGAACTGCTAAGCCAAAACCTTGCCAATCACCAAGATCTTCATCACTGAATACCGCTTCAATTACATCTAATGAAATATCTAAACGGTCTGCTTCTTCTGCATCAACGGTAAAGCCGATATCGTATTTTTTAGCGGCAAGAGCAAGTTCTTTTAACTTAGGGACTATTTCTTCCATCACACGGTCTTTATGAGTGAACTCATAGCGCGGATGAATAGCAGAAAGCTTAACTGAAATACCAGGGCTCTTAATTGGACCACGACCATTAGCCGCTTTACCAATTGAGTGTATAGCATTCATGTAGCTGTCAAAGTAACGCTTCGCATCTTTCATTGTGCGCGCGCCTTCGCCTAGCATATCGTAAGAATACACATAACCTTTTTGCTCTGTTTCGGCAGCACGTTCAATTGCTTCGTCAATGGTACGACCCATTACGAATTGCTTGCCCATAATTTTCATAGCAAAGTTTACAGACTTACGAATAACTGGCTCACCTAAACGACCAATGGTCTTTTTAAGCATGCCGAACTGTTGTTCTTTAGTTTTGTCTGTGTAGTTAACCATTTTACCGGTAACTAATAATCCCCAAGAAGATGCGTTTACAAATAAAGAATCGCTGCTTCCTAAATGAGAGCTCCAATCACCTTTGGCTAATTTGTCACGAATAAGTACATCTTGAGTTGCTTTATCTGGTACGCGAAGCAGTGCTTCGGCCAAACACATTAATACAACGCCTTCTTCACTAGAGAGTGAAAATTCATTTAAAAGCGCATCAACACCGCCTTGCCCATCTTGCTCTTTACGAATGTTCAAAACAATCTGGCGGGCTCTTTCCCAGGCACGACTTCGTGCTTTTACGCCTACTTCTGCAAGCGGTAAAATATGATCAATAACTGCATTTTCATCTATGCGGTAGAAGTCACGGATTCTTTGTCTGATAGGACAAGTAGTAGTTAAATCGCCGTTGAATAACATAAGCAACCCTCAGGATGTTAAGAATTAAAGTAAAATTAATTACCAATAAATTACCAGTGATATTGTGAGTGCATTCTAATTAAAATTCAGCAGAATATGCTGGTTAAATTTCGCGATTTACGATAATTTACAGGGTATAAATTTAACTTATCCGCATAAAATTCTGTTATGACAATTCCAAATAGATTACGCATGCTAGATCGCATTGATTTAGCCATACTAGACGTTCTTCAAAAGAACGGCAGAATTTCTAATGTTAACCTCGCAAAACAGGTTAATTTGAGTGCCAGCCCGTGCCTAGATCGGGTTAAACGATTAGAGCAAGAAGGGTATATTGAAGGCTATTATGCCAAGCTTAGCGAAGCTAAACTTAATCAGAGCTTAGTAGCGCATGTTCAAGTATCGCTTGTTGCTTCAAATACAGCTGTATTTAAAGTATTTAGAGAGCACATATTAAGGATAGAACAAGTAGTCGAATGTGACATGGTTGCTGGTGGTTATGATTACTTATTAAAAATTCGCGTTTCTAATATGGAAGAATATAGACAAGTTCTTGGCGACTTAGTAGATATTCCCGGCGTGGGTACTCATCATACTTATATGGTGATCGAAAAGATTAAAAAGGATGAAGGATTGTTAATCGATATTTAAGCTTTTCTCAAGTCATAAAAAAACCGCAATTGCGGTTTTTTTATTTTAGTAGATAAATGCTATACCAAATAGTTAGTACATCACCTTATACATAATTTATTACGACCTTCCGACTTCGCTCTGTATAAGGCAGTATCCGCCGCGCATATTAATGCCTCAGATGTTCTGTATTGATTATTGTATTCACACGCTAAACCCTGACTTACACTTATTTTTACATTCGCTGGTAAACCGAGATCTCTAAAATTAATGTTGAGTATTTTTTCTTGAATACGCTTAGCAATCATTTGTGCATTTGAAATGTGCGAACGAGGCAGCACAACAGCAAACTCCTCACCACCATAGCGTGCTACTAAACTGTCTTTAGATGGTAAGCACTCTTCAATTGTACGAGCGACTTTTTGAAGGCACTTATCACCTTTTACATGGCCAAAGTTATCGTTAAATAATTTAAAGTAATCAATATCAATAAGTATAAAGCTAAGAGGCTGCTTGTTAACTATGCACTCTTGCCAATTTTTAATGATGGTTTTTTCTAAAGTACAGCGATTAGCAATACCAGTGAGATGATCAAGTCTGGCTACGTTTTCCAGTACTTTGTATTTTTTAACGTGCTTTGAAATATCATGCATTATACAAATAAAAAGTGGGGTACTTGCGACTACCGATTCGGGTAAACATGATATAGATAACTCAACATCTAAACAGTTACCATTGTTTTTTCTTATTTTAACTTCTTTCGGACCATGATTGAGTGGTGTTTGATAGTTGTTTTTCCAACTTTCAAACATGTATTTATAGTCATCGCGATACTGTTCTTGTAAACAATCTTGCCATTTTTTACCTATTAATGAATCAGACGTTACATTGAAAAAACGTGCTGCTACGGGATTGACTGATTCAAACACCCCATCTGCATTAACAATAAAAATAGCATCGGCCATGACATTAGTGACATTAATAATTGCGCTTATTTTTTCATTGTTAACGGTATTAGAAATGCTGCTGATTAATGCAGATACAGCGCTGTCGGTGTTGTTTGCTTTGCTATTTTCATTATTGTTAGACATGGTGTTGCTCATTTTTATTGTTAATGAAACTTTATGTCTAGCAGTTTATTCAATTTATCGTTTTTAAACCTTTCGGTAACCTTCTGATTTAAGT
>NZ_JACJEA010000052.1:0-19521 GCF_014163835.1 Pseudoalteromonas sp. SR43-5 | reverse complement strand
CCAAGCGCACAGGGCGTGCATCTGTGAAAGTGTTATGGCAAGGATGGCTTAAGTTACAAGCCATCCTGGAAGGCTACGATTTAGCAAAATCTCTTGAGTCAGACTTGTGATCAAGAGACAGCTTTAAATAAGTGGCTTTTGTATTTATCGCCGTAGTATTCAAACTGTAAACCCCCTTTACACTTCTGTGACAGTTAAATATCGGACTTAGCTAAAACTTCAGTTAGTAAAATTTCGGTTTATAGCATTTTTTGTAACTTGAGTTGGTAAAAAATCGGTTTGAGTCACTGTTTATAACCTCTCAGTTAGTAAAATTTTGTTTTATAGCAACGAGAAGTTAGTAAAAAATCGGTTTATAAATTATCTTCGTTTGCCTATTTAAGCAAAAATCAGTCACTTATCAGCCTTTTAAAGTTGTTGTAAACGCTTTTTACAGCAAAATCACCCCAAATATGCCGTTTTATGAAAGGTTAGTTAAACTCTGATCTGTAAATTCACTCAGGTAGTTAAATAGTGATCCAACATGATTTGGCAAGGGCGTGTTGAACTTTGGTGGGTTAATTTGCAGCAGTATGTTTGGTTTTTAGGCAAGGCGGAGCTTATGTAGTGTGGTTATTCCCCATGAATAGGCGATAACGTAGCATAAATACCAAACATGCGCTGCCCTTTGGGTTCTTTCTAGGGACGATAAACTCTTTGTTGCTCGGTTTTTACTTAGCCCACTAGGTTACAAACCTCGCGCCGCGATTTAATCGCCCCTAGTTTGAACAAATTTCAATCCACAAAGATCAACACGCCCTAGTTAAAGTCTGATCTGTAATTATGCTTAAATGTTCTAACTTTATTTAAAACAATAAAAAAGGGCCTATTGGCCCTTGAGTAACACTATCTAGTTAGGAATTAAAACTGGTTCATGGTGTTATCTTCACCACCGGCTTTTAGCGCGTTATCACCAGAGAAGTATTCTTTGTGCGTATCGCCCATGTTAGACCCTGCTAGGTCTTGGTGTTTAACAGAAGCTTGCTCACGGCGAATTTCTTGGCGTTGTACATCACGCACGTAAGCCAGCATACCCATATCGCCAAAGTAACCTTCTGATAAAATATCAGTGCTTAGCGCAGCTGTATGGTACGTAGGCAGAGTAATTAAGTGATGGAAAATACCTGCTTCACGTGCGCCATCGCGCTGGAAGTTTTGCACTAGTAAATCGGCTGCTTGTGCAAGCTCTGTTGCATCCATCTCTGGTGCCATAAGGCCTTTATTATCGCCAAGGCTTGGGTAAGCACTAAGGTCACGGCCTGCTTCTTCCCACTCTTGATATACTTGCTCACGAAATTTAAGCGTCCAGTTAAACGAAGGCGAGTTGTTGTATACCAGTTTTGCATTTGGCACGTGTTCTTTTACACGATTCACCAGTTCTGCAATTTGTTTAACATGTGGTTTTTCTGTTTCAATCCACAGTAAATCAGCGCCCGACTGCAAGCTAGTAATACAGTCTAATACTACGCGGTCTTTTTCAGTGCCTTCGCGGAACTGGTATAAACCGTTATCTAGGCGAGTTGGTTTACATAACTGGCCATTAATTTTCATTGCCGTGTCGCCTTCATTTAAGTCATCAACACCGTTAATGGGCGTGGTTTCTAAAAATGCATTGTATTGGCTTGCTAAGTCTCCTGGTGTTTGCGACACAGGTACCTTTTGCGTAAGGCTGGCACCCAATGAATCTGTACGTGCAACAATAATACCGTTATCAATACCTAGCTCTAAAAAGGCGTAACGTACTGCGTTAATTTTTGCTAAAAAATCTTCGTGTGGAACGGTCACTTTACCCGCTTGGTGACCACATTGTTTGGCGTCAGATACTTGATTTTCTATTTGAATGGCACACGCACCGGCTTCAATCATTTTTTTAGCCAGTAAGTAAGTTGCTTCCTCGTTACCAAAACCTGCGTCAATATCAGCAATAATTGGCACAACATGGGTTTCAAAGTTGTCTATTTTATCAATAACAGCTTGAACATCGCCGCCGTTCGCTTTTGCTTCATCTAGGTCGTTAAACAAGTGGTCTAGTTCACGTGCATCAGCTTGCTTTAAAAACGTGTAAATTTCTTCAATTAGCGCAGGTACCGATGTTTTTTCATGCATGCTTTGATCTGGCAGCGGACCAAATGCAGAGCGGAGCGCTGCAACCATCCAGCCACTTAAGTATACATAGCTGCGTTTAGTTGTTTTTTGATGGCGCTTAATAGCCATCATCATTTGCTGGGCTGTAAAGCCATGCCAACAGCCTAAAGATTGGGTGTACTGGCTTGTGTCGGCGTCATATGCAGCCATATCTTCACGCATTACGTCTGCTGTGTATTGCGCAATTTCAATCCCTGTACGAAATCGGTTTTGTAAACGCATACGGCTTGCGTATTCAGGGTTAATAGCTTTCCATGCGCTGCCTTGTGTTTGGCAAAGAGTAGAGAGTGTGTCTGTTTCGCGTTGATATGTTGTCATAATAAAATCCTTCGAACGAGTGTGTAAATTATTTTAATGTTGTGAGAGTGGCTAGGACTGTGTTCCGTAGCGCTTAATTCAACATTAGGCTCCTTTTCTAGATTTAGTAAATTTATAGTTGTTATTGTGGCTATACATTTTGTGAATAGCTAAAAAGCACTCAACATTGCCTTTTTGAGTTATTGTTGCCTTACGCACAAGCACACAACAACATCGCGACCGTTTAAAGGAAGGCAACTATGTCCCACACTCTCACACATTCAGGACTCAGCGTAGATACACAACTCGCTGATTTCGTTAAAAATCAATTGCTACCAGGCACTCACTTAAGTGAGTCACAATTTTGGCAAAGTTTTGCACATATCGTTCAAACACTTACCCCTATTAATAAGGCACTGCTTGAAAAGCGAGAGCTGCTTCAACAGCAAATAGACGACTACCATCTTGCTAATAAAACCTGGGATAGCGCTAAATATCAAGCCTTTTTGCAAGATATTGGTTACTTAGTAAAAGAGCCTGCCAACTTCGAAATTGAAACCCAAAATGTAGAGCCCGAAGTGGCCCTTACAGCAGGCCCTCAGTTAGTTGTGCCTGTAAGTAATGCACGCTTTGCACTTAATGCCGCTAACGCACGCTGGGGCTCGTTATACGACGCTTTATATGGTACTGATGTGTTAAGCGAAGATGACGGGGCTGAAAAAGGCAATACCTACAACCCTGTTCGTGGTTTTAAGGTAATGGCCTACGCTCGCCAGTTTTTAGATAAAGCATTGCCGCTGACCAATGGCTCGCATATAGAAAGCACGAATTACTCAGTAGTAGATGGCGCACTTTTAATTACCTTGCGTGACAGCTCTCAAACCACATTAGCTAACCCATCTCAGCTTATTGGCTATCAAGGAGAAGCACAAAACCCAACTGTAGTGTTATTAAAAAACAATGACTTACACATAGAGCTACATATCGATCACCACCACATTATTGGCCAAGCTGATAAGGCTGGTTTAAAAGATGTAGTGCTAGAGGCCGCTCTTACCACCATTATGGATTGTGAAGATTCAGTAGCTGCGGTAGATGCAGAAGATAAAGTACAAGTTTATAAAAATTGGCTTGGGTTGATGCAAGGTAACTTAGTTGAATCGTTTAAAAAAGGCGATAAAACTGTTGAGCGTACCCTGCAAAGTGATAAAACATACACCGCACTTGATGGCGGCACCGTTACTTTAAAAGGCCGTAGCATGATGTTTGTAAGAAACGTTGGCCATTTAATGACGAACCCTGCTATTACCGATGTGTTTAATCAACCGGTGTTTGAAGGCATTATGGATGCGATGTTTACAGCCACTGCTGCCCTGCACGACCTAAATAAAAAAACAGGTATCAAAAACTCAAGCGCGCAAAGTATTAATATAGTAAAACCAAAAATGCATGGCCCTGAAGAGGTAGCGTTTACTAACACTTTATTTAGTTTAGTAGAAGAAGCGCTAAGCTTACCTAAAAACACGCTTAAAATGGGTATTATGGATGAAGAACGCCGCACTTCTGTAAACCTAAAAGCGTGTATTTATGCAGCTAAAGAGCGTGTTGTATTTATTAATACTGGATTTTTAGATAGAACAGGCGATGAAATTCATACCTCTATGCAAGCGGGCGTTGTACTTCCAAAAGCACAGATTAAGCAGCAACCATGGATACAAGCTTATGAGGATCGCAACGTCGATATTGGCCTTGCTTGTGGCTTAAGTCATAAAGCACAAATAGGTAAAGGCATGTGGCCAATGCCAGATAAAATGGCATTAATGATGGAGCAAAAACAAGCGCACCCTAAATCAGGCGCTAATACAGCATGGGTGCCCTCCCCTACAGCCGCTACCCTGCATGCAATGCATTATCACGATATAAACGTATTTACCGAGCAGCAAAGTATAGCTAAACGCACTATTGCGAGTCTTAATGACCTGCTTACACCGCCGCTAATGGCAGACCCTAAAACGCTTTCAAAAGAAGATATTCAAAGTGAGCTAGAAAATAACGCACAAGGTATTTTAGGTTACGTTGTACGTTGGATTGATCAAGGCGTAGGCTGCTCAAAAGTACCTGACATTAACCATATAGGTTTAATGGAAGACAGAGCCACACTGCGTATTTCAAGCCAGCATATGGCTAATTGGCTGCTAAATGGCGTGTGCTCACAGGCGCAAATAAAATCAACCATGGCTAAAATGGCCAAAGTGGTTGATGGACAAAACGAGCATGACACTGCGTATACACCTATGGCAACAAGCGAAGAAACCCTTAATAACAGCATTGCCTATCAAGCCGCTACGGCATTAGTTTTAGAGGGCGTAACGCAACCTAGTGGGTACACTGAACCACTACTACATAGCTACCGTATAAAATATAAAGCACAAAAATCGAATACGCTTTAACTGCTTAATCAAAGTTAAAATTAAGTACTAAACCAGCTTTAAAGCTGGTTTTTTATCGCCTAAAATTAGAATAACAGCACTTTTAAGGCATTTTAAAAATATATATTCAAATAAGCATAATACACATGAATATCTAACATTTATTTAAACGTAAAAAAGCGTGTTTTGCATACACAAAACACGCTTTTTAAAGCTTTTAACCGTTTGCGTTTAATTTTTTACAATGGCATTGTGATAAATATTTTGTACATCGTCACAATCTTCAAGCATATTTATAAACTTATCAAAGTTAGCAATAACTTCTTCGTCTTCAATTTCAATATTAACTTGAGGAATAAACGTAATTTCGTCTACTTCAAAGTTAATGCCTTCAAATGCGTCTTCAAGGGCAGTTTTAGCTTTAAAGTATTCTGTTGGCGGTGCAAATACTGATATTTTACCATCCTCGGCTTCAACATCGCTTACATCAACATCAGCCATCATTAATGCTTCTAATACGACTTCATCGTCATCGCCTGCAAAGCCAAGTACCGCATAATGATCAAACATATGCGCTACACAGCCAGGAGTACCAATTTTTGAGTCTGTTTTAGTAAATGGTAAACGTACATCTTTGATAGTACGGTTCGGATTGTCAGTTAAACAGTCAACAATAACCATGCAGTTACCAGGGCCATAGCCTTCATAACGGGCAACAGAGTAATCTTCTCCTGCGCCACCGGCTGCTTTTTCAATTGCTTTTTCGATAACGTGTGCGGGTACTTGGTCTTTTTTAGCTTTTTCGATTAGACGGCGAAGTGTTTGGTTTACTTCGGGATCGGGATCACCACTTTTTGCTGCAACGTAAATCTCTTTGCCGTACTTTGAGTTTACTTTTGTTTTTGCATTGGCTGTTTTGATCATAGAACTTTGACGAACTACAAATGCTCTGCCCATTTTGTGCCCCTAATGAATACGTTACGTTTTGCGGTATTTTACCAATTCAAAACGTATTGGGCTAGCTCCGCAATGGGCAAAACTTGATTAATAAAAACTTTTATAACTACATACTCATTTCAGAATAAATCAAATGGCATGCTATTTAACATAACTCTATTTTTTCAGAATAACTCTCAACTAATGTCACTAATTCAACAAAGTCATGTAAAACGTAATCTGCCTGATCGGCATAAGCAGGCGTTGACTCTGGAGCGTATAAACACGCGCGCATATTTGCATTGTGCGCAGCTTGAATGTCGTAAAGGTAATCGCCTACATAAAGTAAATTTCTGGCATTAATGTTCCAAAGTGTAGCAATGGCATTTAAAGCGCTGGGATCTGGCTTTGCTGGGGCATCGCTTCGCGTTAAAACTGTGCTGATAGGGAGTGGATTCTTTTGTAATTTCATTGCCGCTGCTTTATCAAAATTGCGAGTAACAATCGCCATCGGAATATTTTTAGACTTTAAAGCATGAATAGCTTCACTCACACCAGGTAATATACTGGCATGTTGTGCATCTATTAATTCGTGTTGGTGAACTATATTCATTGCCTCTTCACGCATATACGGTGAGGGCAACTGAGCAATGTAATCAAGCAAGTCTTGCTCGCAAGGGCAACCTATTTGGGCCTTTATTAATGCAAAATCTAATTCTGATGAAACCAATGTTCCATCTAAATCAAAAATCACTCCAAAAATAGCCTCAACCTGAGTAGTCATATCATTCCCTGAATTTAGTTATTACTAAATAAAATTTAAACATAAAATTCTCTACTGCTTATGCCCAAGCCAGTTATAGCTAAAGGGATAAATGAAACTAACTATATTTAAATTATTTATTTGCACTGCTATCAATCTATTGATAATACAGTAAATATAATTGGTAGTTGTAGCATGCGCAAAAAATGGTAAATATACAAATTGAACTACCAATTTTTACGTAAATTTACATATACCAGATCAAAAATGAACGCAGTTTAAACGTATGAAGAAAACGCGCACATTAACTGCAGTGCGCGTTGGTTGGGGAAGTTTTAACTGTTAATTTTGCTCAAAGCGGGCTTCGAGCCAAGTATCATCTTGTGCAAAGTTTAAAGTTTTAATCTTACCTTTGCCCTCAACGTTTACCATATTTACCTGAGATGGCCATAAATCACGAAGCGCGCCATTGCTCATTTTAATTCCTTCAATGTTTTCAGGAATTGGTGCTTCTTGGTAAACCCAAAAAAACTTACCATCAACTTGTGCTCCCACAAAGTTAAGTGGTAAAGGTTCACCACTTAATGTTTGTAGAGCAACATGCGATTCAACATATTTAGCAAAACGTTGCTGATCGGCTTTATTGCTAATAATATCGATTTTGCCTTCAAATAATGTTCCTACGGCATGTTCGGTATCATGTAAATAAAAGCGGTGCATTAACTCAACATTATGCGTTCGTTTATTAAAAAGTACGGTTGTAACTGACGACTTTAGTTGATGCGCCATACTTGGCGCAGCAACTAAAAGGCAAACAATAATAAGCAAAAAGCGCATTATTGCTGCTCCTCACCGTCATCCTTTTCGTCTTTCTTCTCATCAGTTTTAAGCTCAGTTTTAATATCTTGCATGATATCGCGACTTACTTTAGCTTTACTCTTTTCCTTTTTAAACACTTCAATACGTGAAGGAATAATACGACGAGGGTAGTTATTATTTTCAATATCTACATCCGCAGTTTCCCAATTAGGATCTACAGTAACTGATACAAGCGGTTTGTTTTTATCGGTAACAATTAGCTTTTGAACATTTTTATAATTACGACGCCAAATTTCAGCAGGAATATAACGCTCTTCAGTCGTGCCATCTTCATATGTTAGCTCAAGTAATATAGGCATTACCAAACCACCAAGGTTTGAAAATTCCATAACGTAGTAGTTTTTATCTTCTTCTAAAGCACGTTCAAGCGTTTTACGCTCCCACGGCTCTAAGCCTTTTAAAAACTTATTGTACGAGTTACGTTCTTTATTGGTTACAGTAAAGCGGTCGTTTTCGTCATAAAAATCGGTAACATCAGGGTTTTGCTCAACCCATGTTTTTTTACCTTCGGCGCGGTTACGCTCAACAAATAATGACGTAGGCTTGTCTGCTTCAATATCACGTAAACGGCTGTAATCAATATCAGGGTTTTTAGTGTCTAAACGTAGTTGATACACTTTATCTAAAGAGATATCAACATGGTCTGTGGTGTAAAACCAGCCACGCCAAAACCAATCTAAATCAACACCAGAGGCTTCTTCCATTGTACGGAAAAAATCAGCTGGAGTAGGGCGCTTGTATTTCCAGCGCTGAGCATACTCTTTAAATGCAAAGTCGAATAAGTCACGGCCTAAAATTACTTCACGTAAAATATTAAGGGCTGCGGCAGGTTTAGTATAAGCATTAGGGCCTAAACGTAATACGCTGTCTGACTGAGTCATAATTGGTACTTGGACTTCTGACTTCATGTAGCTCACTATATCGCGAGGCTCAACACCCCAAGGAATAGTAGGATCCCATTCACGACCAGCAACACCATCTAAAAAGCTGTTTAAGCCTTCATCCATCCACGTCCATTGGCGCTCATCTGAGTTCACAATCATCGGAAAGTAAATATGACCCACTTCATGAATAACTACGCCAAGTAAAAAGCGCTTTTCAGCCTGAGAATACGTACGAGTACCGTCATCTTGTAACTTAGTACGCGGACCGTTAAAGGTGATCATTGGGTATTCCATACCACCAACTGGGCCGTTAACCGACTGTGCAGTTGGGTACGGGTAATCAAAAGAATACTTAGAGTACACTTCCATTGTGTGTACTACCGCTTCAGTTGAGTACTTTTTCCATAAGTCACCACCTTCTTTAGGGAAGAACGACATTGCCATAACTAAAGGCTGAACGTCACCACCTTGTTGATAACCTTTTGCATCCCACATAAACTTACGAGACGACGCCCAAGCAAAGTCACGAACATTCTGTGCTTTAAAGTGCCACGTTTTAGTTTTGTCGGTGCCTTCTTTTTCGTTTTCTAGCGCTTCTTCTGCGTTAACAATAAACACAGGACGCTTAGATGTTTCAGCTTGCTTTAAACGTTTGCGCTGAGTACTTGTAAGTACTTTGCTCGCGTTATCAAGCTTACCTGTTGCCGATACAATGTGATCTGCCGGAACAGTAATCTCAACATCGTAATCACCAAACTCAAGCGTAAACTCACCAGAGCCTAAAAATGGCTTGTTTGTCCATGCTTCGTAATCGGTATAAGCCGCTAAGCGAGGGAACCACTGAGCAATTAAGAATATGTCGTTGCCATCTTCTTCAAAGTGCTCGTAACCAGAACGTGCACCTACAGCATCTTCTTCAACAATGTTGAAGGCAAAGTTCATGCTAAATTCTACTTCTTTACCTGGTTTTAATGGCTCGTTTAAATCAATACGCATTAAAGTATCAACTACAGTTACGCGTAGCTCTTTACCATCGTCATCCTTTACGCCACTGATTGTATAACCCAGTTCGTTGTCGCTCATAAATTGCTGACGGCGTAAGTCACCTAAACTTAATTTAGCAGGCTTTTGAGCTGGTAGGCTTTCTAAAGTGCTTTTAAACGTTTTAGTTGTTTCGGCAATTGAATCGCTTTTAAAAATATTTTGATCTAACTGTAACCATAAATATTTAAGTGTATGCGGAGAGTTATTTTTATATTCAATGCTTTGGCTACCGGTAATACGGTGCTTTTTTTCATCTAGCTTTACATCAATATCGTAGTTTACACGTTGCTGCCAGTATCTTTCACCTGGTTCGCCAGCGGCACTACGATAAACGTTGGGTGTAGGAAGCGCTTCGTCTAATTGACGAAATTTATCAACAAAAGAACCTTTTGTTTGCTCAACCGAAGACGCCATAACCGCACTAGATATTGCCAAAGGCAATACAAAAGCACTTAGCGTAAGACCTATTTTTTTCATTGTTAGTCCTAATATAATTTTGTGAGCATACTTTGACAAATATACCAGTTAGCTTCAATAAATTAGCGACCAAGTACCGTATTTTTAGGGTGACGTTCACTTAGTTTATTAGATTGAAAAGTACAATTATTTTGTAACAAAATACGAATAAATAAAAACTGTAAAGGGGCTTTACAAAAGTGGGTTTTAATAATGGTTTTGAGCTGTTAAATACAAGTTTTAGAGCTTGAAAAAAGCACATTAATTTTACCTACTTTGCTAAAAAAGTATTGCTTTAACATTATCAGGTAAACCAATAATCCTATGTATAAGTGTCTCAAATTTCCAACAAGTAAAATGAGCTAAAAGCCCACTCTACTGAACAAAAATACAGTGAAAACAGCTGAATTATTGGCTCAAATATTGCCGAACTTCCTTAATGTTCGCTATTTTTACGATAAATGATAAATAGTGCAATTTTAGGTTGATCTTTAGTGCAGTTTATATTTAAAATCGCCAACCTTTTTATTTGAGGCAAATAAATTCGTCACATTTATCCTCAAATTAATATCGATTACTAGCAAGAAATGCGGTGGGCTTATGGATTTTTACATCCTAAAAAAACAACAAGAACTAATTGCGATTCCAGCAAGTGAGAATAACTGTAAGCAGTATCTCGATTCGGGTTATTTTTATATCGATAAAGTAGCAGCGTGCAACGAAACTAATGCATTAAAGGCGCTACACGCAAAACAAACTAAAACGTTAAAAATTCCATTATTAATGGCACTTTTAGCATTACCGGTTGTTTTTTCAGCTTGGTACAGTTTAACCTAAGGTAATACACGGCTTGGGCTTGCATCTTTAACTGCCTTGGGTATATTGGCGCTCTTACGGTTTAATTAAGAGCGCGACATGAAAGTCCTCCACACCTCAGATTGGCACCTTGGCCAACAATTCTACGAACACGACCGCCGTGTTGAGCATCAAGCCTTTTTTACATGGTTATTAGCCACTCTTGTTGAACAACAAATAGACTTACTTTTAGTTGCTGGCGATATTTATCATACCGCGACTCCAAGCGCTAGCGCCGAAAATCAGCTTTACCAATTTATTAAAGACGCCAAAAAGGCATCCCCACAATTACACGTAGTAATTATTGCGGGTAACCACGACTCTGCAAATCGTATTTTGGCAGCTCAGCCATTACTAGCGCAATTTGATACGCACGTAGTAGGGCGCTTTGATGTCGCGACACCCGATGAAACTGTTATTACCATAAATACCAATGGTAAACGCGCTGTAATCGTCGCTATGCCATTTTTACGTGTAAGCGATGTAAGTTTACTTAGCCAAACCGAAAGCGGCCCTAGTTATGCTCAAGGCGTTGCAAAAGCTTATGAACTTGCATTAGAGCAAGCTACTAATATAAACGAGCAAAACTCACCATTAATAGTTATGGGGCATTTACACGCAAAAGGCGGGGATATCTCAAGTGATTCTGAGCGTAACTTAGTAATAGGTGGTGAGGAGTCTATTTCAGCCAATGTATTTGGTAAACAAGCCAACTATGTTGCCCTTGGGCACTTACACAAAGCGCAACAAGTCGCTAAAAGCGATATTATTCGCTACAGCGGCACACCTATACCTATGTCGTTTTCAGAACGTAACTACACGCACCAAGTAAATGTTGTTGAGTTTATTACTGATGAAAAACAACATATTAGTACAACTGTAAACCCCCTTTACATTCCGCGCTCTGCCGATGTAATTGTTTTACCAAAAGGGGAGTGTGTGCCATTAAGCGAACTATGCGAGCAAATTAAAGCGCTCGACACTGCACAAAATACAATAGCGCCTTATTTACGTGTAAAGCTTAAATCAAGCGATACCGACACTACCTTCAGAGAACAAATAGAACAAGCACTTGAAGGCAAGCATATTAAATTTTGTGGTATTGAACGTGTACGTGAGCAATCGACTCAAAATGACGACAACACCGTATTTGAAGATTTAAGCGAAGTTGAAATGCTCAACCCGCTTAACTTATTAGAACAAGCATTTGCAAACGATAAAGATATGGCAGGGCAAAGCGTACCCGATGAGCTAAAAGCACTTTTAAGTGATGTGATAAACGAGCTTACGGAGCAAGAACAACTATGAAAATAACCGCAGTTCGTATTCATAATTTAGCCTCAATAGTTGATGCTGAAATAGACTTTACTCAAGCCCCATTAAAAGATGCAGGCTTATTTGCAATAACAGGCGATACCGGCGCTGGTAAAAGTACCTTTTTAGATGCGATTTGTTTAGCGCTTTATACTAAAACAGCGAGGCTACGCGGCGATAAAGGTAACTTAATTGAATTTAACGGCGACAGCATTAAGCTAAATGATGCGCGAAACTTACTACGCAGAGGTACGTGGGAAGGCTACGCCGAGGTCGACTTTTTAGGGCAAGATAAACAGCTTTATCGTGCGCGCTATACAATTGCACGCACCCATAAAAAAGTAACAGGCAAACTTAAAGTAGCAGAGCACACTTTATTAACCCTGCCAGACGAAACCCTTATAGCTGACAAAAGCCACACAATAAAAGAAGTTGAGAGCAAAATAGGGCTTAACTTTGAGCAGTTCTCCCGTGCCGTACTTTTAGCGCAACATGAGTTTGCTGCATTTTTAAAAGCCACTGGCGATGAGCGAGCGCAGCTTTTAGAGTGTTTAACAGGCACTGATAAATTTAGCCGTATTGGCGTGCGTATTTTTGAGCGCCATAAAGAGCAAGTGGCAAAGCTTGAAGCGCTTAAAGCAGGCCTTGAAAGCTATACCTTATTAACACCAGAAGAACTCGAGTTACAACAAACCAAGTTAACCGATTTAAAAGCGCAAACCGAACACACTAAAAAAGAGCTGACCAAAACCGAAAAAGCACTTAACTGGTATCAGCAAGCTACAGTGCTTGAGCAAAATTTACTGCAGGCACAGCAAACCCAGCAACAAGCAAGCTCAGCGCTTGAAAGTATCGTTGTTCAAAGCGAGCAAGCAAAACAAGCTAAACAAACGCTTGAAATAAAAGATAACCGCAGCCGTTTTACTCAATTAACCGATCAAAATACGGCGTTAGATCAGCAAATAACATCGCTTAAAAGTGTTGATCATTTAGCGGTAATTAACGAGCGTAACACCGCGCTTGCTAAGCATACTGAGCTACTTAATAACGCCAATGAGCAAAAACAAAATGCAGCGCCCGTTATAGCAAAAGCGAGAGAGCTCGACAGCAGCATTGCTTTGCAAACTCAAGCTGTAAAAGGCGCAGAGTCGCAAATAATCAAAGAGCAAACTCAACTTGATGAGCTCAATCAGCAGCTTAAACAAAGCAATAACGAGCTAGAACTCGCTAATACCGACTCAACTAAAAGCCAGCAATGGCTTAGTGAGCATGCACAGCTGCACGTTTTAGCAAAAGACTGGAGCTACTATCAGCAAAGCTTTAATACCTACTTAAATGCACAGCAGCAATTAACTGCAAACCTTGCACAAAGCCAAACTCTTAATACCGAGCTTGCAGGTCAGAGCAAGCATTTAAATACACAAAGTAATAAAGTGCAGGAGTGCGAGGCGTTACTTACGAGCGAGCAGTCAGCTTTGCAGGTTTTAAATACTCAGCTTAATGAATTTAATGCAGAGCACTGCGACGCGCAGCTAAAAAGTATTGATTACTTAAAGGAGCAGCGAGAGCGCTATAAGCAATTTAACGCAGAGCTAAAACAAAGCACTCAACGCCAGCAAGTGCTCAATCAGCAGCTAAATGAAAGCCAGCAAGCCCATGCTTTACTTAATCAGCATTTAATAACCAGCGAGCAAGCACTTAAAGGCAGCGAGTACGCACTTAACCAAGCGCGCTTAAGAGCCAGCGAAAACGTAGAGCATTTACGCACTGAGCTTCGCCCTAATGAGCCTTGTTTAGTGTGCGGCGCAACGGAGCATCCGTATGCGGTAAATCAAAATCAGCAATTAAATAACTTAATTACTGATTTTGAAAATGCTTTTAATACCGCTAAAAAGCAATTTGACCATGCACAAAGCGAGCTGCATAAACATCAAACTCAACATGCTGTATTAACTGCTGAACACGGACAACTTGAGCAAATAATACAAACAGCAAAAGCCAAACAGCTCGACATGAAAAATACCATGCAAGGTGCACGTAGTGAGCTTAACGACTTAACGCCTGATCAGCTTGAAGTAACTTATAAGCAATTAACGCAGCAAAAAGCGCAATACTTTGAGCAACAAAAACGCCAACGCACACTGCAAACCAAAGTAAACGAGCTACAAGCAGCACTTAAAGCAGAGCAGCAAGTACAGCAGCAACTGAGTAATAAACACCTTGAGCTTACACACCAGCAAAACCAGTTAACGAGTAAGCATAGCGAGCTTAGTGCACAAATTAACGAGCTGGGTACAACACTCAATAATCAATTTGAAAACAGTGATTTTTGGCTGCAACTACAAGCCAATACGCTTGAACTTAGCGATCTGAGCGAGCAGGTTACGCAGTATCAGCAAACTCAAATGCAACTTGAGCAAAGCCAAAAGCGCCAAGACACAGCTAGTGAGCAAATAAAGCAGCTTACCCCGCTTGTTAGTAAAAGCGAGCAATCGTTAAAAGCACTTAATGAAGAGTTTGTAAAAGCTAAAGAGCTATTAGACGCTGTACAAAGTGAGCGCTCAGCTTTATTTAATAATGAGCAAATAAGCGCAGACGACTACCAAGCAAAACTCACAAGTGAGCAAGAGCAAAAACAATCGCAGGTTCAAGCGAGCCAAAAAGCCTATGACGACGCGATAAAACAACGAGATGAGCACGCTATAACGCTTAAAAATGTGGAGCAACGCTTACTTGAAAACAGCCAAGAACTAGCAACACTTGAGGCACGTTATAACCAGTGGTTTGCTGACTTTAAAGCGCAATACAGCGACGTAACGCACGAACAGATCAAAATTTTACTAACGCTAAGTAGCGAGACTATTAAAGCGCATTTAAATCAACACGAGCAGTTAACTCAAGCGTTAACAGATGCAAATGCCGCATTAAAACAGCAGCAACTTACGCTTGAAAAACACAACAGTAGCGATAAGCCAACACAAAGTGCAGAGGCTTTAAGTACGCAATTAAGCAGCTTAAATGAGCAACAAACGCAGCTGCAAAATTCATTACTAGCAACTAATACCGCTATTGAGCAACACAACCAAAACGCAAAGGCGCTTGAAGGCAAACAAGCTGAGTTAACTACGCTTAAAGCACAGGTAGAGCAGTGGCACTTGCTTAATAAAGTATTGGGCGATGCAACGGGTAAAACCATGCGTAACTTAGCACAAACACAAACGTTAAAAATATTACTGCACTATGCCAACAGCCATTTAAAAACACTCAACAAACGCTACGAATTAACCGCCATAGCGCAAACGCTCGACATTGCAATTATCGACCGCGACATGGCCGACGAGCAACGCTCTGTTAATACGCTCTCGGGCGGTGAGTCATTTTTAATATCGCTAGCGCTTGCACTTGGTTTAGCATCGCTTTCGTCTAACAAAGTACAAATCAATTCTTTGTTTATTGACGAAGGGTTTGGTACGTTAGATAGCGAAACCCTAAGCATTGCAATGGACGCTTTGGATTCTTTGCAAGCACAAGGCAGAAAAGTAGGCGTTATATCGCACGTAACACAAATGAGCGAGCGTGTAGCCACTCAAGTGCATGTAGCCAAAAAGCCAGGTGGATATTCCACAGTTGAAGTTTTATAAGCAACATTACTGAAAACAAGGAGATACAATGCCAACGTTTACAGGCGAGCAAGCAACACAATACGATAGCCGCATAACCCGTTTAGTGCCTGGTTATGAATTATTACATCAGCTCACTAATGCGCAACTACAAGCAACGCTGAGCGACAATGCACATATTTTGGTAGTAGGGGCAGGCACAGGCAAAGAAGTACTTGCACTGGCTGGACTAAACCCTACGTGGCAATTTACTGCGCAAGATACATCAGCCGATATGCTTGCTATCGCACAGCAGCAATTTGATGAGCAAGGCATAACAAGCCGCGTAGATGTACATAATGGCCCCGTTGATAAGTTATCGGTTAAAGCCGATGCCGTTTTATGTTTACTAGTAATGCATTTTTTAGAAGATAACGGCGATAAAAAAGAGTTATTAAAAGCGATTAAAGGAAGCCTTAAAAAAGACGCCAACCTTTATATTGCAGATTTAATGCGCCCCGAAACTTCTTTTGAGCGCGAAGCCCAGCTTACAACTTGCGCGCAATTGGGTTTAACCGAAACAGGTAAAACACAAACAGGGCACGACTTAGAAAATGAGTTTTACCCGCTTGATAGAATGCGCTTTAGCGAACTACTAAACGAGTGCAAATTTGGCATTCCGAAGCTGTATTTTAAAGCACTAGGCTTTAGCGGATATGTAATAAAATAGTTTTAAATTTAAGTAATATAGCCACATAAACACCGAGTAAGCTTACTCGGTGTTTTATTTTATACATACATTTACAACTTCTCACAGCTGCATACAAAGCACATACATATTTTTTATGTTTTAAGATTTACTATTTCTATATCAACATAAGCAAATAGAGAATCAACATGAAAAAATCGTTAATTGCTGTTTTACTCCTCTCGGGTTGCGCATCACAAGGTGTTGACCGTAACGATCAAAATCAAATAATTAAACGCTATTACGCCTCGGTAGAATCTATGCAACGTGTCACACTCTCATCAGAAGTGGGTACAGGCATAGCCGCAGGAGCTGGTTTTGGGTTTGTAGATAGCTTAGATGGCAATACAGAAGAAATGATAGGTGGGGCAATAATCGGCGGGTTAGTTGGAGGGTTATTTACCGCATTGTTTGAAGGCGGCAACGATGCATATCAGTATAATCTATACGCTGCCAGCGAAGGTGAATTTACCGTAATTCAAAAACAAAAACTCGATCAAAACACTCAATGCGTAGTAGTAAATGCCGGTAAAAAAATTAAGCTTGAGCCAGTAGATAAACAATACTGCGAAAATAGTCCAAATGTGTACAAAAAAGCTGATGTTGCTCTATAGCAATATCAGCTTTTGTATTGTTGTAGGTCGGTTAAGCGAAGCGCCACCCGACGATCTAATATCCACATCACTCAAATCGTTGTTGTGCCAGCAATCCTAACCAATCTCACAAAGCGCTTTCATCGCGGCTTGTGCTTTGTCTGTTTGTACAAAAATATGGTCGTGATAAAACGCAGCTACCACATTAGCGCTAATGCCATGCTCAGTTAGCTTTGCAGATACCGCAGCTGTTAGCCCAACGGCCTCTAAGCTTGAATGTACGTTAAGGGTAATTAAATTATATTTACCCTCGTAAGTAATACCTGCTTTGTCAGCAGTTTCAGCTTTTAAAATAAGGGTTAGCCCTTCTTCTTCAACATAAGTAGCAAGTGGCTCTAAATGAGCATAATCGGCAAGTGAGCCTGCTAAGCAACAAAAAATATACTCGCCTTGCTTAAGCGCTGGCTGCATTGATTTTAATAATTCGTTTAACTCTAAAATTCCGGCCATGGTCGTTCCTTACAATGTGTTATTTTTTTAGCTGCGCGACTAGCTCGCTTAACCTCGCAATTTTTATATTACTTAATTGCCTGTAATCAAAATATGGGCACACAATAATGTTGTTACTGGTGTCTATTGCAAACTCGTCATCGAGCCAATCAAATTGTGCATGCAACTTACCTTGTTGTAATAAGTTTTTAGCGTGCGTACGCCCAGCAATTATGTGTAGCTGATTTTGATTGCTAGTAGCTTTATCTGCGCAAGTAATAGTAGTGTCAGGCGCGCTAAATAGCAGGGCGGTTTTACTATTTTTTTGCAGTAAATACTCATCGCGATATTGTTGCCAAGTAGGGGCTTGTTTAGCAAATGAATAATGCTCACTTGGCAGGGAAAATAGCACTTTGGCGTAAACGTTAAACACTTTGCGCCAACCATTACCACAGTACTGGTTTATGGTATTTATTTGCTCATTTATAACCGGTTCTAGGCATTTAAGTGTTTCAAAAAACGGCATGGGCGGCGCTTTTGCTACGTATACCGCCACGCTAAATTGCGTATCACCTAAGCCAACTAATTGGGTATTCAAGTTAGTTAGCCTTGTTTTGCGCTAAAATACGGTCGAGGTTATTTGCAAAGTTTTGGCGATCGGTTTGGCTAAGTGGCGGCGGCCCACCACTCATTTCTACGCCGCTTGAGCGCATGGTATCCATAAAGTCGCGCACGTTAAGTATTGAGCGGATATTCTCGGTGGTATAAAGCTCGCCACGTGGGTTGAGTGCTTGCCCGCCGTTATCAATTACTTCACTTGCTAGCGGAATATCGCCTGTAATAACTAAATCGCCTTTTTCAACACGTTTTACTATTTCGTCGTCGGCTACATCAAATCCCGACGATACTTGAACGCGGCTTATGTATTTTGACGGCGGAATACGCATTGCGTGATTCGCTACTAAAATAGTCTCGATTTTCATACGCTCTGCAGCTCTAAAAAGTATTTCTTTTATAACAACAGGACACGCGTCTGCATCTACCCAAATTTTCATGCTATGGTCATTTTTATTGCTTTAGAATTAATACGATCCTATAGCAAATTTTTTTAATCGGCTAGCAAACTTTATATCCATCTATATTTAGATAATACGTACGATTTATGTAATTAAAAAAGGAGCTTACATGAAGGCTATTAAATACGGTTTACTTATTACAGGGTTATTTTTTCTTAGTGCCTGCACCAGCCCTCCTGAGGGAATAACACCCGTTAAAAACTTTGATATACAAAAATATAAAGGCAAATGGTTTGAAATAGCGCGTCTTAATCACTCATTCGAAGAAGGGATGGAGCAAGTTACCGCGACTTATTCAATTAACGACGACGGCACAGTAAAGGTCCTTAACAAAGGGTATTTAACGGATGATAAAAAATGGGATGACGCCGAAGGCTTAGCCAAGTTTGTTAAGGGCACCGACACAGGGCATTTTAAAGTCTCGTTTTTTGGTCCATTTTATGGCGCTTACGTGATTTTTGAACTTGACCAACCCGATTATCAATATGCATTTATAACCAGTTACAACAAAGATTACTTGTGGTTTTTGTCGCGTACACCAACGGTTAGCAAAGAGCTTAAAGAACACTTTTTAACTAAAGCTAAAGAGTTGGGCTTTGCTACCGATGAAATAATTTGGGTAAACCAAGAGACTATGTAAAGGGGGTTTACAGTTAGTTATATACGTTTTTAAAGTAGTAATAAAAGAGTCACCTAACCGTAAAGTAACTTAAATATATTATGGTTATATTGTGTGTACTTGCCGTGAGACAGCAAGTATTGGAAACACTGAATATCCCCTATTGTTGGCAAGCTATATAGCTTGCCATTTTTTTTGCCTAGGGCGTGTTGATCTTTGTGGATTGAAATCTGTTCAATCTAGGGGCGATTAAATCGCGGCGCGAGGTTTGTAACCTAGTGGGCTAAGTAAAAACCGAGCAACAAAGAGTTAATCGTCCCTAGAAAGAACCCAAAGGGCAGCGCATGTTTGGTATT
>NZ_JACJEA010000051.1:0-20141 GCF_014163835.1 Pseudoalteromonas sp. SR43-5 | reverse complement strand
GCACCTGGAATCTCAATGTTCCAGTGGCCATCGCTGCCAACTAGGGTCTCAATGGTTTGCACAGCGCCTGCGCTGTCGGTGATGGTGAGTGTAACAGTGCCACCAATTTCATTACTGGTGCCCTGAAGCTCTGGTGTTAAGTCGCTGACATCGCCTACGTTTTGAATGGTGAGCGTTGGCGCTTGTGTGTCTAACGTAATTGTATCTGTAACTGTTGTCGTATTTCCTGCTTCGTCAGATACACTCACTTCGATGGTGTTATCACCTTCATTTAAATCTGTTTGTGGAGTTACTTCCCAGTTACCATTTGCATCTACTGTGGTGGTAAGTGTTTGTTCAACCCCGTTATCATCAGTAATAACAACCGTGATGCTGGTACCAACGTCTGCATCACTAGTGCCTGAAATGGTAGGTGTTGAGTCGTTAGTTACAGTATCAAAGTTTACGGTTAAGCTAGGCCCTGATGTATCTATGTTGCCTGTAGCCGTATCTGAAGCACTATTTCCAGCAGCATCAGATACTTCAGCTTCTACAGAATAATCGCCCGAGGCCAACTCTTGAGAAAGTTCAACACTCCAATTACCATCGGCATCTGTTGTTGTGCTTAATGTGCGAACAACCCCTTGAGAATCAGTAACCGTTAAATTTATAACTGTGCCTGCAACTACGTCAGTTGTGTTACCTGAAATAACCGGTGTTGTATCATTACTTGTTTCTAGTTCATTTACTTGTATGGTTGGAGGCGTAATATCAATTACAGCATCAAGCTCTGCATTTGCGCTTCCACCACCTATGTCTGTTACTGTCGCACTAATTAAAATGGTGCCTTCAGCCAAATCGGCTGGCGGAGTAACACTCCAGAGTCCGTTTTCATCAACAACCGTAGTTAAAGTAATTATTCCACCCGCTGAGTCAGTGATCTGAACTTCAACTTGAGAGCCAACTTGTGCATTAAAAGTATCACCATTTATTTGAGGTGTTTGATCGTTAGTTTCGCCAATAACATCAATGGTAATAGTCAATGCGCTTGTATCAATTGTGCCTGAAGCACTTGCTGTGCCTTCATTACCAGCGCTATCGCTAATACTTGCATCTACAGAGTAGGCCCCTTCAGCTAAAGCCGCAGGTACTTCTACTGTCCAACTTCCGTCTGCAATTACTTGTGCTGAAATTGTTTGTACTGCACCATTAGCATCGGTCACTGTTAAAGTTATGGTTGAACCAGCAGGCTCCCCGCTAACCGTGCCTGAAATGGTCGGTGTTGTATCACTCGTATCGCCTAGTGAATTAATAGTAACTATTGGCGCTGTGGTATCAACTTCTCCCGTTGTTGTGGCTGTGGTTTCATTACCTGCGTTATCGGTAACCGATACTTCAACAGTAAATTCACCTGCACTTAATTCGTTCGGTACATCAACACTAAAGGTGCCATCGGCTTGTACTTCTGTGGTAATAGTTTGTGGATTACCTGCTTCATCAGTAACTGTAATAGTAACAACCGTGCCCTCTGGCTCACCGGTTGCGGTGCCTGAAATAGTTGGGGTGGTGTCGTTAGTATCACCTAAGGGGTCAATAATAACTGTTGGCGCGGCAGTATCAACTTCGCCTGTTGTTGTTGCGGTAGTTTCATTACCTGCTGTATCGGTAACCGATACTTCAACCGTAAACTCACCCTCACTTAATTCATTTGGTACATCAACACTAAAAGTGCCATCGGCTTGTACTTCAGTGGTGATTATTTGTGGGTTACCAGCGTCATCAGTTACTGTAATAGTAACAACCGTGCCCTCCGGCTCACCCGTTGCGGTGCCTGAAATGGTTGGGGTGGTGTCGTTAGTATCACCTAATGGGTCAATAATAACTGTTGGCGCAGCAGTATCAACTTCGCCTGTTGTTGTTGCGGTAGTTTCATTACCTGCTGTATCGGTAACCGATACTTCAACAGTAAATTCACCTTCACTTAATTCATTTGGAACATCAACACTAAATGTGCCATCGGCTTGTACTTCTGTGGTTATGGTTTGTGGGTTACCTGCTTCATCCGTAACTATAATAGTAACAACCGTGCCTTCTGGTTCGCCCGTTGCGGTGCCTGAAATAGTTGGTGTTGTATCGTTGCTATCCGCCAGTGCATCAATCGTAATATTTGGTGCGGTATTATCGATAGTTCCCTGTGCAGAAGCTTCACTTTGGTTACCTGCTTCATCACTAACGATGGCATTAACACTAAAGTCACCTTCAACTAACTCATTAGTAGTATCGGCTGTCCAGCTACCATCAGCTAGCGTTTGTGTTGTAATTGTTTGTGTATTACCACCAGCATCTGTAACGATTAACGTAACAGTTGTTCCGGCTGGTACATTTTGTACAGAACCTGAAATTGTTGGAGTAGTATCGGCACTATCTGGGATTGTATTAATTGCTATAATTGGAGCTGATAAATCAATTGTTCCACTAACAGTATCGCTTGCTTCATTACCCGCAGCGTCTGTTACTGTTGCTGTAATTGTAAAATCGCCTTCAGCAACAGCTTGAGTTGCACCTACTTGCCAAGTTCCATCTTCTGACACAACCGCCGTCAATGTTTGTGACTCACCATTTGCATCAGTAACTAAAACACTAACAAGGCTACCCGGTGCTACATCACTCGTTGTTCCGCTAAATGTAGGCGTTGTATCGTTTGAATCAGCAAAGTCATTTATTGCAACTAAAGGAGGGGTGGTATCAACTGAGCCTAATTGTGAATCTTGAGCTGCGTTACCCGCATTATCAGATACATTAGCTGTTACTGTAAAATCTCCCTCGCTTAAAGCAGTTGGAATCTCAATACTCCAAGTACCATCAGCACTTATAGTAGTCACTAACTGTTGCTCAGCCCCTAGACTATCGGTAATAATTAAAGTTACTTCACTGCCCGATGCTAATCCTTGGGTAGAGCCTGTAAGAGTAGGTGTTGTATCGTTTGTATCAGCAATATTGTTAATAGTTACACTTGGTGCGGTTAAATCGACCGTACCTGTAACAGTTGCCGTACTGCTATTGCCTGCAGTATCACTAACACTCGCTGTTACTGTGAAATCTCCTTCACTGAGATCTGCAATAATATCCGCTGTATATGTACCATCGGCATTTGTAATTGTTGTGAGTGTTTGTTCATTGCCTTCGCTGTCAGTTATTACTAAGGTAACTTCTGTTCCTGCTGGTACATCAATTACGTTGCCACTTACTGATGGGGTTACATCATTCGTATCCTCAATAGGATTAATCGTGATTGCAGGATCTGTTAAATCAATTTCTCCAGTTTCACTTGCAGAAGCTGTATTACCCGCAGCATCAGTTACAGTTGCAACCACACTAAACTGGCCTTCAACTAATTCATTACTTGCCTCAACTGACCAGCTTCCGTCAGCACCAGTAACTACTTGCACGGTTTCTGCTACGCCATCGCTTCCTGTAAATGTAACGGTTACTACCGCACCAGGATCTACGTCTTGGGTAGAGCCGCTAACTGTTGGTGTTGTATCGTTCGTATCAATAATAAAATTAATACTTACAGTTAAATCAACATTACCTACTGCACTTGCTTGCGCCTCATTGCCCGAGTCATCTATAACCGTTGCAACTACAGTAAAGTCGCCCTCAGGCAGAGGGGTTGTTACTTGTGCAGACCACGAACCATCTTCTTGCGTCACTGCTAGTAATGTAAATGTGCTGCCATCGCTTGCAGTAATAGTTAAAGTAATGGTTGTACCAGCAGGCACATTACCGGTGTTACCACTTAAAAATGGAGTGGTATCGTTAGTATTAGCAATTGCATCGATTTGAATTGAGATAGGAGCAAACGTTATTTCACCGTTTGTTTGAGCAGATGCCTCATTACCCGCAGCATCTGATACTGACGCAGTTGCGGTAAATTCACCACCAGGCAAGATTTCACTAGCATCAACACTCCATGTGCCATCTTCATTTAATAAAGTAGTTAAAGTTTGTACGTTACCGTTAATATCGGTTACTAATACTGTAATAACAGAGCCCGCAGGAGCGTCTTCCACCCTACCTACAAATGTTGGTGTAGTATCGTTAGTATCAGCAATTGCAGTAACGGTAATATCAGGGTTTGTTAAATCAACAACACCTTGGTTATTTGCTTGGGCTTGATTACCTGCAGCATCACTTACACTTGCATCAACCTCAAACTGCCCTTCAGCCAATGGCGTAGTTACGTCGATAGACCAATCCCCATCAGCGTTAGTTTGGGTTAATAATGTTTGAGTTTGACCATCAAAATCGGTAATAACCACACTAATAATAGAGCCTGCAGGTACATCTTGCGCGTTACCTGTAATCGTTGGCGTGGTGTCTTGAGTGTCGTTAATATTATTAATTTGTACCGAAGGCGCCGTTAAATCAATTACTCCTGAATCACTTGCTAATGCTAAGTTTCCTACACTGTCGCTTACTTGTGCATCAACAGTAAAATCACCTTCAGGTAAAGGAGTCCCTACTTCTACACTCCAGCTTCCATCGGCTTGGGTAACTGCAGTTAATGTTTGTATTTGTCCTGCACTATCTGTAACAGTAATTGTTACTTGAGTGCCCTCAGGAACACCATTTGTTGTTCCAACAAGTGGTGGTGTTGAGTTATTTGTTTCATCAGTTACATTTACGGTGATTACCGGAGCAGTTAAATCTATATTCGCTAAAGCTTGGTCTATAGCTTGATTTCCAGCGGCATCAATCGCCACTGCACTTACATTAAACTCTCCTTCAGATAAAGGTGAGGTAGTAGTAATAACCCAATTTCCTAGCGCATCTACTTGAGTAACTATTGTTTGTACCGTACCTGCACTATCCGTTAACGTGACTGATACATTATCCCCAGTATTCAAACCAGATACTGTCCCTGTCACTGTCACTGTTTGCGAAGCAGAATCGGCAACAGGATCAATAGCAATAAGTGGAGGTGTTGTATCAACCTCAATTGAAATAGTGTCGTTTATAGGATTACCAACAGGATCCGTCGCTTCAACAACAACCGTTACAGGGCCATCAGCAATTGGTGTTGGTAGGGTTATTTCAAAGGTACCATCAGGGCCAATTACAACACTAACTACTTGAGAGTTTCCATCAACATCAGTTACCGTTACATTAACCGTTTCGCCGATTAAGTTTTCGCTCGTACCGGTGATTGTGGGTTGTGATGAGTTAGTAATACCTAGCTCATTAAGTGAAATAGATGCAGTAGTTGAATCAGGCACAATACCGTCAGAGGTATCTCTTAAATTAAGAGCTTCAGTAGCGCCTTGCTCAAAAGATGAATCAAAAGTAACACTACTAGGATCAACACTTTCAGAAATTCGGGTTAGCTGTACAAACGAACTGCCTCCATCTGCACCCGCAGCGTTCCCCCCACCAGCGGCTGTTGCCTCTAAATTATCTAGAATGTCCCCATCACCTTCTAACGCATCTAAAAAATCTGTTACATCAGAATTAGCCGCTGTTGATGGGTCTTGCTCTGCCCCTAAATCTAAGCTTGCAATTGCTTCATCTAAACTTTCATCAAAAACAGTTGTTTCGCTAGAATCTCTGGCTTCTTTCGCTAATAAGTCTGGTGTTATTTTTACCTTTTGATTTGCGGGTATAGATAAGGTTTCACCTTGCACATCAATTTGTAAAGACGATTTAATAGCAGTAACAACTAAATCACCCACGGTGATAATGTCACCAACATTTAATGCTCTTATTGACCCATCATCCAGCACCACACCTGCCGAACCTTGAATATCAATAACTACCAGTTGATTTGCTTCCATTTTGGTACCCTCAAACTTTTTAAAATAACAATCTAATAAGTTAAAGGTAGGACAAAAAAGCCACATAGATACTGTACTCAAGTACAGGTTTAAAAGAAAAATTCAAAAAATAAAAAATCAACAAGAAAGTGGTAGAAAATTTTTTTTATGCTAACCAAAACGATTACTTGCAAAAATAGTATTCCTTTACTAAATACTTAAGGGAGTATTTACGGTCTTAACAGGATCTAAGAGGAAGAAATGATTACAAAAAACACTTTTAAGAAACATCAAGAGACTATGTTAATCGGACTAACGATTACAGCCGCAACTCTACTAAACTATGTGCATGCAAATGAACAATCAGCAATGCCACTTACCTATGTCTCAAGTAAAGCGATTGAAAACAATCCTGAAGTACAAGAAGCATGGCATGCTTTTAAATCTTCGATTTATGGAGTAGATGCTGCCCGCTCAGGTTATTTACCAAGTGTTGATGTATCAGCAAGCGCGGGCTATGAAAGAAGAAATTACGGTGTTGAAGAAGAATATAACCGTAATACAGCCGAGTTAAGTGTTACTCAAATGCTTTACGACGGTTTTAGGACCTCGAATACGGTTGATCGCTTTAAACGCATTCAACTCATTAGGTACTTTGAGCTTATTTCTCAAACAGAACAAACAGCACTTGAAGCCTCAATAGCCCTGCTCGACGTACAAAAATTCAAAGAGTTAGTACAACTTGCAGAAGCAAATTTACAAGAGCACGAGTCTGTATATCAACAAATAGAACAAAGTGTAGGAGCTGGTGTAGCGCGAGCTGCCGACCTAGAACAAATTAGTGGGCGCTTATCTTTAGCACAATCTAACGTATTAACGGAGTACTCAAATTTACATGATGTAAGCGCTCGCTACTTAAGGGTTGTAGGAGAGCTTCCTATGAACGATATAAAGCAAGCTGACCTTGATGAAAAAAATATACCAATTTCAGTTAATCAAGCGCTAGACGTCGCTTACAAAAATAGCCCTTCATTTTACGCCTCTTTGTATAATATTGAAGCACAAAAAGCGAACGCAAAAGCACAAAAAGCAGCGTTTCATCCTAACGTAGATTTATCTGCCCGCTACGGTAGCCAAGATAGAGATGAACTTGGTCAAAATGAAACCAGAACAGAAGCGCGAGTCGGCATCGATATTAGCTATAATTTATATAATGGTGGTCTTGATAATGCCAATTTAGAACAAGCCTATCAGGATATAAACATCGCAAAATATCAACGCGATCAGTCTTGTATTGATATTCGTCAGAGTCTGCAAATTGCTTATTACAACGTCACTATATTAGAGCAAAAGTTACCGGCGCTTGATCAACACCGCGAATCATCAACTAAAGTTAAAATTGCATATAAGGATCAATTCGATATAGGCCAACGAACTCTACTAGACGTACTTGATGCCGAAAACGAGTCATTTCAATCAACACGTTCATACATAGTGGCGCTTTACGACCGTCAATCAGCTATTTTAACTATGCTAAAAGAAATGGGGAAATTACTGCCAGCACTTAACGTGATGTCAGATAAATACCCTACATTAAAAGAGCTAACTGACGACCCTATTGTTCATAACGCACAAAATATCTGTCCGAGTTACGATGTAGCAACCACTTTTAGCCGCAAGGCATTTCTTCAAAAAAAAGCTAAGCAAGATAATGCATACATGAGTGTAACGGCTATGCCAAGGTACTTAGATATACCGCTGGAAACCGACACGACAGCAAGCAGCTTTACCGATGATGATGGTGACGGCGTACCAAATGAGCAAGACACTTGCCCAAGCACACCTTTGAGTACAAATGTAGATTTATCTGGTTGCACAATTTATAGCGCATCAACCTCGAATATAGAAATTGGTATTCCTTTTTCTGCTGACTCAAGCGATGTAAGGTCTCAATATATTCAAGAAATTAGTCGGCTTGCAGATTTTTTAAAAGAGAACCCAACTAAACAGGTTGAAATACAAGGTCATGCCTCTTTAGATGGAGACCGTAAATATAACCGTAAACTATCAGAAAAACGTGCGTTTGCCGTAGCTGAAATTCTGATTAAGCAATTCGATGTAGAACCTAAACGTGTTAAATCGTTCGGGTATGGCATCGATCAACCACGTGTAAACGAAATATCAGTAAGAGCAAATGCTGCGAATCGACGTATCGAAGCTGTAATTACTGATACCTAAGACAATTAACGTTATGTAAATAACCTAAACTCGGCATGAAATATTTAAGTCGAGTTTAGGTTTACTAGTAACAATCCTATGCAGTTCTACATAACATTGGATGGTGTATGGAATTAAACGATGTACTTGATCATGGTGGCATCCTCGTTGACTGCCTAGCAGTTTTATGTCGTCATCATGGTAAAGAGTTTTCAAGAGAAGCACTATTAAATGGACTTCCTCTAACTGATGGAAATCTTACTCCATCAGGTTTTTCGCGCGCAGCAAAGCGCATTGGCTTTAAATCAAAAGTAGTTAATAAGCCACTACAAAAAATTAATACAGCACTGCTACCTGCCATCTTAATTTTAAAAGATAACCAAGCCTGTGTTATTAATTCTATTGATTACGATAAACAGTTGGTGAGTGTAATTTACCCAGAACTTACAGAATCAGTTATCGAACAAAGCATTGATGAGTTAGCTGCTAACAGTGTAGGTTTAGTTATTTATGCTCAACCAGAGTTTGCATTTGATGAGCGAACACCTGTACTTGAAAAACTATCAAAAGATGGATGGTTTTGGGGAGTAATTAAAGAATGCCGCTCACTTTATAAAGACGTAATTATTTCGGCTGTTGCTTTGGGCTTTTTGTCGGTTGCTATGCCTTTATTTGTAATGAACGTATATGACCGCGTAGTGCCCAACCACGCAACAGAAACCTTATGGGTACTTGCCATTGGCATTTTAATAGCACTCACTGCTGACTTTGTTTTGCGCTTAGTAAGAGGCTACTTTGTAGAGCTTGCTGCCAGTAGAATAGATGTCAAAGTATCGGCTGTAATAATGGAGCGGGTATTAGGTATGAAACTAAAAAACCGCCCATCGTCCGCAGGCTCCTTTGCTAGCAACATTCAATCATTTGAAGCTGTACGTAACTTTTTTAGCTCCATAACACTTGTCGCATTAGTAGACTTGCCATTCGTAGTTTTGTATTTAATTGTTATTGCCATTATTGGCGTACCTCTAAGTTTACCTATTATCGCGGGCGCACTTATATTATTAGCTTACGCTATAGCCGCACACCGCAAACTTGAGGCTCTTTCAGAACAAACAATGAAAGCAAGCTCAATGCGAAATGCAGTATTAGTCGAAAGCTTAACCAATATTGAAGATGTAAAGAGCTTTCACTCAGAGTGTAAAACACAGTCTGTATGGGAAAAGTCGACCATTTACATTGCACAAGTAAACGCACATAGCCGACTCGTTTCTAGCTCTATATCAAATACAGCATCATGGATACAGCAATGCGTAGGCGTAATAATAATGATAATAGGCGTACACCTCGTTATTGAAGGTGAGCTAACTCAAGGCGGGTTAATTGCAGCCTACCTATTATCGTCTCGTGCTATGGGCCCAATCGGGCAGTCGGCCGCTGTTTTAGCACAATATCATCATGCCGCAATAGCAATGCAATCACTGAACGAGATTATGGAAAAAGAGGTCGAGCGTCCACCTGGTAAGCATTGGTTAAGCCACCCTATTTTAAAGGGCGATATAGAATTTAAAGATGTATGTTTTAAATACTCTGACGAATCTCATAATGCGCTCAACGGCGTTAGTTTTAAAATTAAAGCCGGTGAAAAAGTCGCCATTTTAGGACGTAATGGCTCAGGTAAAAGTACATTAGAAAAGCTTATTTTAGGACTATACGAACCCTGTTCAGGATCAATTTTGATGGACAATAATGATATACATCAAATTGACCCAGCTGAGCTTCGTCATAATATTGGCTACCTACCACAAACCGTTGCCCTGTTTTATGGAACCTTGAAAGACAACCTCACCATGAGTGCTTGGCATGCCAAAGACGAGCAAATTATTGAAGCCTGTGAGCGAAGCCAATTATTTGATTTAATTAATTCGCACCCAGACGGATTTGATTTACAAGTAGGCGAGCAAGGTCGTCAATTATCAGGTGGCCAGCGCCAAGCTGTAGGTATGGCAAGAGCCATAATTAACGACCCTCCAATACTATTACTAGATGAGCCAACCTCATCGCTAGATCATAATAGTGAAAGTAAAATTATTAACAATTTAAAGGGTTATTCTAAAGATAAAACCTTAATCGTGGTGACTCACCGCTCATCATTACTTGAGCTTGTTGACCGAATTATAGTTTTAGATAACGGAAAAGTAGTTGCTGATGGACCAAAACAAAAAGTAATTGCAGCGTTAAATAATAAGACAGTGGAGCAAGCCTCATGAGTGACAATAAAAAACCACTTGAACAGCGCTCCTTTGAATCTGTTAGCAGAGCAATAGAAGCAAGAAAACAAGGCAAGCCATCAGTATTTAATAAACTATTTAAAGGATGGATTTCTCCGCCTAACAGCCAAGACTGGGTAGTAGATGCTCAGTGGGAAAAAATGCAACAGGAGCCAGCAAGCGCTAGGTTATTGCTCTATTTAATTTGTTTAACGTTTATATGCCTTATTGTGTGGTCTGGTTTTGCTAATTTAGATGAAGTTGCTCGTGGTGAGGGGCGTGTTATTCCCTCCAATAAATTACAACTTATTCAATCTTATGATGGTGGTATGGTCGAAAAAATAAATGTAAAAGAGGGGCAAATAGTAAATGAGGGTGATGTACTCATCAAAATAGACCCTACCCGCTTTATTTCTAGCTTTAGAGAAAACCAATCCAAAGTTGAGTCGTTAAGCGCAAAAGTAGCGAGACTCAGAGCACTCACTCAAAAAAAGGAGCTCGTATTTAGTGAGTCTGTTATTAAAAATGCGCCTAGAGTTGTGCAACATGAACGTTCTCTTTATTTGAGTAACAGCCAAGAATTAGAGCAACAAGTAAGTATTCACAAACGCCAACTAGAGCAGCGACACCAAGATTACATTGAAGCCAAAGCGGCACTTGAGCAGCATACGAGCGCGCTGCGCTTAACAAACAGAGAGCTCTCTGTTACTCGCCCATTGTTACGCACGGGCGCTATCTCAGATATAGATATTATTCGTTTAGAGCGCCAAATAGTTGATTTAAACGGCGAGATAAACAGAACCAAGGCAGTTATAAATAGGAGTCTTTCGGCCATTAACGAAGCTAAAAATAAGGTAACCGAAGTTGAGCTCGTTATGATTAACCGTTGGAACAATGAACTCTCCGAAGCGCTACTTAGACTAGATTCAATTAAAGAAACTGAATCTGGCTTGGCCGATAAAGTAACTCAAACTGAAATACGTTCTCCTGTTAAAGGCACTGTACAGCGATTATTAGTTAATACTGTTGGCGGTATTTTACAGCCCGGTAGCGATGTTATGGAAATTGTCCCGCTTGACGATCAACTTGTAGTAGAGGCAAAAATTCCGCCTAAAGACATTGCATTTTTACGCCCTGGGCAATCTGCGATGATAAAATTTAGTGCCTACGACTTTGCCGTATATGGAGGCCTTGAGGCAGAGGTTTTACATATTAGCGCCGATACCATTACAGATGACCGCGAGAATACCTTTTATTTGGTGCAACTAAAAACCACCAAAAATAACTTTTCAAAAGAGCTGACTATTATTCCAGGTATGACCACTCAAGTGGATATTATTACCGGTAAAAAAACCGTACTTGAGTATCTTTTAAAACCAGTTCTTAGAGCTACATCGCAAGCAATGACAGAGCGTTAAGCATTTAATAAATGGAGAAATAATGCGCCAAAGTATTTTTATTACACAGCCTGAATTTGAATCGAAGCACTGGCGAGCAGCGTTTCCTGGTTGTTTAATATGCACAAAAGAACCAAACAGAGTAACGGCATCAAGTATTATTTGGGTTTTAGCCGGTCCACCGAACTGGCTTGAGCTCGTTAAAAAATATTCGCAACAACGTTTACTCGTTATTGTTATGACCAACGAACTTGAAATAAATCAACTTAGGAGTGCGCTTGAAGCAGGAGCTAGAGGATACGTAGAAGCACTCGCCACCAAAGTAATTATTGAACAAGTACTTGAGACAATTTGTTCTGGCGGAATATGGTTACCAGGACAATTACTATCTAATTTAGTGGGAGCTTTATCAAATACACCATTTAAATATGCGAGGACGTGCGAGCTTGATTTACTCACCAAAAGAGAACGCCAAGTAGTTGATATTGTTGTAACTGGTGCTACTAATAAACAGGCTGCAGAGTCTTTAAATATTACAGAGCGTACGATTAAAGAGCATATGGGTTCTATATTTAATAAGCTAAAAGTACGCGACCGCATCCAATTAATGTTAGTTGTAAAAGGGCATTAACCGCACAGTTAATGCCTATTACTTACTCTTTAATAACCCCATCAAAACCTAAGTTAATAAGCGTATCTATATCATCTTGGCTTGTTACACCTTGAGCCACCACTTTAATGCCAATAGAATGCGCTAACGTACATACTCCTCGCAGGAATGTTTGGTTATCTTGGCTGTAACTAATATTGTGTCCGTAAACGCTATCAACCTTAATCATTTCAAGACCAAATTCCTGAATTTTTTCAATTTTAGTAAATTCAGGGCCCACACGTTTTAATGCTACCTTAGCGCCCATACACCTTACATCTTCACAAAAGCCTTTAAATATCTTAATTTCGCTGACGGCAATACTTTCTCGTATATCAAAGCAAATTTTAGAGGCTAAATCAGGAAATGCCGATAGATAGGTAAGAATTGAAGCAAGCGCAGCATCATCAAGTAATGTTTGGGCAGATAACTCAACCGAAATCAGCTCACTTGGTGGCTCAATACTATACTGAGCAACCAACGCCTTAATTAATCCCCAATCTAAACGCGCTAATAACTTTAAGCGATTAGCCCATTGGTAATAATAACTTGCCCGATATATTTGCCCGCCAAGCTCTAGGCTCAGTCCTAATTGATTTTGCATCAACTGCCCCGTAAAACTCGTTACTGGGTATGTGTTAATTTCTAGCGCTTTCTTATCTAGAGCTTCTTCTATTGCATTTTGCCAACTCGTTGCATCATCAAATAACTCGCTTTTTTGTTTATTGTCACTTACTTTTGCTTGAACACCTGGTTTATTATCGGCTGATTTTAAAAGTTCATCGGCTCGTTTTAATACATCAAACCGCGTGTCATTCTTTTGTATGTAAGTGCAACTATGCGGTATAGCTAATTCAATATTTTTATACTCTTCAATAAAAGATTCATGAAGCCTAACTACTTTTTTACTCAATAGTTCAATATCATCAGTATCACTAAACAGTACAGTAAAGTCATTATGTGATATTCGGGCTATGTAGTTTTCTGAAAAGTGTGCTTCATTTGATTCTAAAAACTCGATTAAAACCTGCGAAAAACGACGTAAGAAATTAACCATTTCTACACGGCTAATTTGTTCGCTCATTTTATCTAGGTTTACAACCCGAAATAAAAACAAGGCGCCATGGGCATGATCTTTCGATTTTTGTAAGTGGGCCTCAAGCGTTGCACCAAAGTATTCTCTATTTGCTAAACCAGTTAGCTCATCATGTTGTGATTTAAATCTAAGCTCTTCTAAACGTTTACTATCTTCTTTAATAATACGACTAAAACGGGTAGATAATTGGTTCATAGATTGCACTAAACGTGCAAACTCAAATGTACGAGGGACGCTCGATTTAATAAAACGTTTATCACCAAATGCATTAGCCTGATACACAACATCATCTAGCGGTTTTAATATCCTACTTAAAAAGTAAGCACTAACTATACAAGCAAAAAAAGCGACAATTAAAAAACTAAAAAATAGTTTAAGCGCACTTTCCCATAAGGCTTGCTCAGCATATTGACTATGGCTTTCTATAAACAAAGTTCCAAATTGCTGCCAACCATTATTTACTTGCCCAACTCCTGGTTGAACATTTAATCCATACATTGCCCTAAACCACTTAGGAGCCGTCGCTTTAAGCTCATCGGTAAATGTGCGTTTAACAATCACCTCACCATTCGGGTTTTGTAGCTCTATTCGCTTATAGTGACCGGTATCAAATGTGGCTGAAACTAATAATTCAAGCTCAACGGGGTCTTTGTCTAATTGACTGATCATCAACGCAAGTGAGCTGGCGTTATCTACATTTTTTAAGTACAGCTGGGTCGAAAAATAACTTTTAGCCGAATTAGTACTAATTAAAACACTACTTATAAAGCCCACAAAAATAACAATTAATAATGCAATCCATAGCTCTTGCCTGAGTGTTATTTTTCGTTTTTTAAGATACTTAGATAAGGAAAATGATGCCATTACCACATAACTCCTTCTTGGGTTGTCTGCTCCAAAATTTTACGCCAGCGTGAAAGTCTTGCTGTTGGGCTGGCTACACTTTTGGTTGAATTATTAGCCCATAAACCTTGGCTGTTAAAGCTAAAAACAGGGCTTAAATCTACACGTTTTGCAGCAGGTAAAACCTTTGTTATTAAACTGTCTAAAATAAGTGGCTGAGCGTTTGGTGTAGCAAAATAACCTAACACCATATGCGCTTGTGTTTTGTTAGTGCCCGCAATTTTTGCTTTTACATAAATAAGGCGTAACTTGTCGTCGCTCACACCTAACGCTCTTAAGCTGATATATTTTGCTATTGCGTAATCTTCACAATCACCGAGGCCTCTGCCTAATGTTTCTAAAGGGGTTGCCCAATAATCGTTTTGTTTCCAAAGCAAAATATCTGTTTGGTAGCGTAAATTACGCGCAAAAAAATCATTAACAATAAGAATTTGTTGTTGCTCTGGCTTGTTTTGAGTTTGCACCAACATGCTTTGCCAGTTGCGTGCAACCGCCGCTCGCGCAGGCCCGTACTTTTGACCCATGAGCTCTATAAAGGTATTAAATTGAATAGTTAGTCGGCTTGCAAGCACACCACTGGAGAGTACAAAAAACAGCAATAGGTAGCGCAAATTGGCTTTGCACCATATAAATAATTGAGGATTTAAATGACTTGGCTTAATCGCCATTTACAGAGCCACTGTTAATATAAGTGGCAATAAAATACATCTGTTGAGCACTACGCAATCTGCTTAAAATTAATCCTAACAACAGCATAGCACTCAATATAGGAGGATGAGATATTTTGAATAACTTTTTTAGTAGTACGTTACTTTTTTAACTTCGCGTGGTTTTACCTCACCTATGTATAAATCGTGCACACGCTTCATATTAAGCTCAAGCTCGGTCACGTAAGTGTCATCTACTGCGTAAGTTTTAATTATTTGTGCACCTTTAATAAGCCCCTGCACTTTACTTTCTAAGTAATCGTCTTGAGCAATTGAGCCTTCCACCGTTGTTCCTGCGGTAATTTTTTGCCCATATACTTGCTCAGTAAGCTCCCGGTAAGCTTCAAGCTTAGAAGCCTTAATGGCCATAAGTTGCTTTTGCGAAAGGTTAGCGCCTTTTTGCAAGCTAATAGGTGCATACCCTATCGCTTTTAAAACGGGGTAATTATTTGGCTCTACATATTTATATTCAACATGCTTATCAAAAACGCTGCTACAACCACCTAAGGTTAAACACCCAAGTGTAATAAGTAATGAAATTGCTCGCATAGCATTTAGCCCTTGTATAGTAATTAGCAGTACATATGCACGTTTAATGCCATTTATGGCATTACTAATAATTACCAAAAAACATTGGTACAGTCCTTGCTCTACCTAGTTAATAGCTAACGTTTAATTGGAGTAAAAGTATGAAGTCGTTTTTATCATTGGCATTTGCAGGATTAAGTGCAACGGCATTATTAACGTTCTCCCCTTTTACTAAAGCACAGTGGTATGAATCAACGGGTCACGCGAACGTCCAAAATGGTGATACAAGCGCGGCTAAATCTGCCGCTATAAAAGATGCGATTACACAGGCATTAGTATTCTCTGGCGCACGGGTTAGCTCTGTGCAAACGTTGGTAGATGGCGTGTTGATGCAAGATCAGCTAAAAATTAGCAGCCACGGAGAAATTCAAAAAATTGAACTGGTCAGCGAAAATAAATACGACAATAAATTTGCCGTTACATTACGGCTCGATATTTTTTCTCAAACAGAGCAATGCCCACAAAATAGTTTTAATAAGTTTGTGGCCGTTACACAAAGCCAACTTGTTCATCGTGAACACGCCAAAATGGGTCAAATATTTGACGTAAGCAAAGCGATTAGCAAAAATATTTTTACTTCCCTGCAAAAATCAAAAATGAGCGCAGTACCTATTGCTTACTATAATAATGCAATAAGCGTTGATAAGTACTTTTCGCAGCAGCACGACTATTCAAATGCCCAATTAGAAGAAATATCTTCGCGCAGTAACGCTCAATATGTACTGCTTAGCCAAATAACTAGCCTTTCAACTAGCGACAAACTCAATAACGATTATGCATTTTGGCAAGACGAGGCGTACGAGCGCAGTTACAACATTGAATTTGTATTATTTGATGGCACTACCTATGAGCAACTTTGGCAAAATAGTTACCATACTCAAGCAATTTGGCCATTTGAAAAAACAGCCATAGTTGACGTTAATAGTGATAGGTTTTGGCAATCGCCTTATGGGCAAAGCATAACCGATATCAACCAAGCAGTAAGTTATGACATTCAAGCAGCCATGGCGTGTTTGCCAACTCAAGGCAAAATAATGCACATGGAAAATAGCAAAATTGTTATTAATTTAGGTAAAGCTCATGGTTTGAAAAAAGGCCAGATGCTAAGCATTGCGCACCATAACTATTTAACCGACGCGGCAGGTAATGTTATGCCACACACCATCACCACGCTTAATAAAATTCGCGTTGAGCAGCTTTATCAGCAAACTGCAGTAGCTGTCAGTATTGATGACAAACCACTACCTGGCGTGCAAATTAACGATGTAGTAGAAATAATCAGCCAAGATCTTTAGTTAATTTAGCTTTTAAATTAGGGTGAGCCGATAACCACTTGCCCAATTGTTCTACACCCGATAAATGCGGATAATGCTTTCTGCATGCAAACACCACATTACGCTGCTGATTAGGGAATATAGGCAAGTAATCAATCCCTACACGGTCGGTACATGCCAGTTTTGGTACAAATGTAATACCGTCATCCATGGCCACTAACGCTAATAATGTTTCTAAACTATTACCTTTATACTGATTAGATATATCGACTCCCGCAGAAAAACAAAACTTTTGGGCTTGATCTTTAAAGCAATGACCATCACTTAACATTAGTAGGCTGCATCCTTGAAGGTCGTTCAACGCCACTTTTTTATGCTTAGAAAGCGCGTTATCTTGTGATACCGCCACTAAAAAATCTTCTTTGTATAAAGCAACCGTATGGTAATTAATAAGCTCTGGCACATCGGCTAAAATAGCAAAGTCGAGTTCGCCATTATTTAAAGCTTCTAAAATTGTTGCTGTTTGCATCTCAATAAACGAAAACTGACTATCAATAAATGCCGCTTTCATTGATGTTAATAACGCAGGCAACAAGTAAGGCGCAATGGTAGGAATAATACCAATAGTTAATTTACCTTGTAGAGGCTCATTAGAAGTAGCAGCAAGTTCTTTGAGTATTTGCGTTTGTTCTAAAATAATCTCTATTTGCGTCAACAAACGTTCACCTTTTGCTGTTAACGTAACTTGTTTAGTTGAGCGGTCAAATAAAGTAACGCCAAGCTCATGTTCGAGTTTTTTTACTTGGCCACTTAATGTAGGCTGACTTACAAAACATGCATTGGCAGCTTTGCGAAAGTGCTTGTATTGCGCTATTGCTTTTACATATTCAAAATCTTTTAAGTTCATATTCAGCTCCGCATGATAGTTTATAACTATCAGTTTAATACAAACAAACGATTGGAACTATATTTAATTGTTCGCCATAATGGCTATCAACAAATCAAGAGGAACAAAAAACTATGTTAAACAATATCGAAGGTCAAACAGTCCCAAGTGTTACATTTGCAACTCGTCAAAATAACGAATGGAAATCAGTAACAACAGATGAAATTTTTAAAGGTAAAACGGTTGTAGTGTTTTCACTACCTGGTGCATTCACACCAACATGTTCATCAACTCACTTACCACGTTACAACGAATTAGCAGGCGTACTTAAGCAAAACGGCGTTGACGAAATTGTATGTTTATCAGTAAACGATACCTTTGTAATGAACGCATGGGCTGAGCATCAAGAAGCGCAAAACATTACTTTATTACCAGACGGCAACGGCGAATTTACTGACGGCATGGGCATGTTAGTAGACAAAAACGATCTAGGCTTTGGTAAGCGCAGCTGGAGATACTCTATGCTTGTTAAAGATGGCGTGGTTGACAAAATGTTCATCGAACCAGATTTACCAGGTGACCCGTTTGAAGTATCAGACGCAGACACAATGCTTGATTACATCAACCCTAAGCAAGCTAAACCAGAACCTGTAAGCATTTTTACTAAACCTGGCTGTCCTTTTTGTAAAAAAGCAAAAGAGCTTCTTGCAGAAAAAGGCTTCGCATATGAAGAGATTGTTATGGGTGCAGGCGCATCACTAACAAGTCTAAAAGCTGTATCTGGTCGTGACACTGTTCCACAAATATTCATTGGTGGTAAGCACATCGGTGGTTCAGACGACTTAGAAAAATACTTTGCTTAATTAAGTAAAAAATAGCAGGGGCGTACGCGTCCCTCTATATCAATCTCATCGCTTAGATTGAAAATAATAAAGGATACCACTATGAAAGAATTGCAAACCGATGTTGTTGTTATAGGCGCTGGCACTGCTGGTTTAAGTGCTTATCGTAATGCTAAACAGTTCACACAAAATGTATTAATGATCGAATCAGGCCCATACGGCACCACATGTGCACGTGTTGGTTGTATGCCAAGCAAGTTATTGATTGCAGCCGCCGAAGCCGCACACGCAATTGAAATGGCACCTGCATTTGGTGTTCATAGCTCAAAGCCTGTCATTGATGGCAAAGCAGTTATGGCACGCGTTAAAAGTGAACGAGATCGTTTTGCAGGATTCGTAGTAGAAGCCGTAGATGAATTACCAGATGGTGATAAAATTCGTGGTTACGCTAAATTTTTAGACGCAAACCGCGTACAAATAGACGACCATACAATTATTACAGCAAAACGCTTTGTAATTGCCACCGGTTCACGCCCTTCATACCCAGGCGTATTTAATAACTTTGGTGACAAACTTATTATAAACGACGACGTATTTGATTGGGATGACCTACCAGAATCAGTCGCTGTATTTGGCCCTGGTGTAATAGGTCTTGAAATTGGCCAAGCACTTAGCCGACTAGGCGTAAATGTAAAACTATTTGGTGTAGGCGGCGCAATTGGCCCACTTACAGATCCAGTAGTAAAAGACTACGCAAATACTGTTTTTGCTGAAGAATTTTTTGTAGATACCGACTCAAACGTATCTGACATGATGCAAGTTGGCGACAAAGCACAGCTAACTTACACCGACAAACAAGGTGAAAAACACACCGAACAGTTTGACTACGTACTTGCAGCCACAGGCCGAGTACCTAACGTAGATAAACTAGGCCTTGAAAACACAGGCATTGAACTTGATGAACGCGGCGTACCGCACGCAGACACACATACAATGCAGTGTGGTGAGTCGAACATATTTATAGCAGGCGATGCAAGTAACATGCTCCCATTGTTACACGAAGCATCTGACCAAGGTGCTATTGCAGGTCAAAATGCAGGGCGCTTCCCAGATGTACGTATAGGTCTGCGCAGAGCAAAAATTGCAGCTGTATTTAGCGACCCACAAATAGCAATGGTAGGCGAAAGCTACAAGCAAATTACCGACCGATTAGGCCCATGCGGTTGTTTTGAAGTAGGCGAAGTAAGCTTTGAAAACCAAGGCCGTAGCCGAGTAATGCTTAAAAACAAAGGTCATATGCGTGTATATGCAGAGCAAGGCACAGGCTTATTTTTAGGTGCAGAATTTATTGGCCCACAAGCCGAACACATCGCTCACTTATTAGCTTGGGCTGTACAAAACAAAATGACCGTACCAGAAATGCTTGATATGCCATTTTACCACCCAGTAATTGAAGAAGGGTTACGCACCGCTCTTCGCGACTTAAACGCCAAACTTAAATTTGGCCCAGACATTGTAAATTC